>JAWOBD010000077.1:0-6244 GCA_046498175.1 Dehalococcoidales bacterium
GCCGGGACGTCCTGTCTATTTTGCAATGACTTCCGGTACCACATCAGGAAGCAAATGTATTCCGATCACAAGGGACTCCATTCCCAGATGAGATCTGCCACCGGGATAACCGGGTAAGACCGCAGCGAGACTAGCTGTTTGATAGGCGGCGTGTGTAAGCACAGCAATGTGTTCAGCTAAGCCGTACTAACGGTCGAGGGCTTGACCTACATTAAACTTAGGACAGAACTCTAGACAGTTTCCCACGAACCACGTATCGGCGCGGGATGGAGCAGTGTCAGCTCGTCGGGCTCATAACCCGAAGGTCGTTGGTTCGAATCCAACCCCCGCTACCAAATTCCCGGGTTCTGCAGATTAACTGTAGCGCATAGGCTGTTCCACCCGGACCATTTCAAGGACCGCCCTCGCCAGCCAGGGCCTGTCGGTCAAGTAATCCCCCCTTCGAAATTTTTCGGCTTCAGTAGCGAATACAGCTACGCTTTATCTGTCAAGCGATTAGTATTTCACCCGCCTTATCAGCCCAATAATAAACGCCGCCCGTGGCCGCTGGCAACAGTCATATAAAGCACGAACACAGGGGTCCCAGGTATTGTCTTTACATACACCGTTTTCACGCCATTGACATCAAAACTTACAATGATATAAATTAACAATGATATTGCGACGCAATATCACATATTGTTTACGGGCAAAATAGCAGCGCTGCCCCCAAAAGCGGCAGATATCTGATGAGTCAGGAAACGGTAGAATCTATCGAAAGAAAACTGGCTGACCTCAAAGAGCGCTGGCCGGCCCACTCGGTTCCGCAAGCAATGTGGCAGGAACTCGAGGAGCTGGAGGAGAGGCTCGAGGAAGCAAAGAAACGGGAAAGAAACAATGCCGGCTAAAATGGCACTGGTAAATCCCCTTAAATGCCAGCCCGAAAAATGTGATAACGGCATCTGCCTGGCTGCTGAGATATGCAAACACAAGGTGCTCAGGCAGATAGACGGAGCCTACGAACTGCCCGCGATGCTGTCATCCAGCTGCCGGGGCTGTGGAGATTGTGTGCGGTTATGTCCCCTGGACGCAATCCAGATAGTAATGGTTTAAACAACGGCCGTATGTAGTATTGGCGCTTGCAGTCATGGCTCCAATCCTGATAACGTAAAATCATCCCGGAGCATAACCCCGGTAAAATATAAAAATATCATCTCCATGGGAATTAAAATGGCGAGTTTTGAGGATATCGACAGAGCCAGAAAAATACTGGGCCTGGGTGCAACAGCCACCCTTGCCGAGATAAAAGCCGCTTACCGTGAGCTGGCACAGCGCTATCACCCGGACCGCTCCGGAGAGCTTGGAGACCAGGCACGGATGAGAGAGCTGAACCGGGCATACGAGCTTCTGGAAGATTACTGCAGCAAATACAAATACGCTTTCGGAGAAAGTGAAGTGGCCAGAGTCTACCCGAAAGAGGCCTACTTCAGGTGGTGGCGTAAAAACTGGCCTATGTAGCGGACGCTTACCGGGAAACGCAAAGCCCTTAAGATTTCTTGGCGTCTTATAAACAGACACTTTCCACAAAAAGAAGGCCTCAATGGCAGAATATTTCATCTTTGGTTCTCTGACTATATGGAACATAGTAATGACCGCCCGGGAGAGGAAGAAGGCCTCCGAGTTCTACGCCCACCTGAGCCTGGCCATTTTCTTCGGCACGATTCTCCTTGTTTTTATCCTGCCTTACGAGGCTGACTCAGGTCAGGCATTCTACACCGTCCCGATAAGTATACCGGCTCTGTATATGACCGGCTTCGGCATGGTTATAGCCGGTCTTACAATATATTCCCTGGCACTCAGAGCGCTACGGGTTGCAGGCAACCCCAGGAAAGGAAGCCACCTGGAAACGGAAAGAATGGTGACATCAGGTGTATACCGGTATGCCAGACACCCGATGGCCCTGGCTGTACTTTTGATATGCCTCGGACTGGTGCTCTGGCAGCTTCACATTGGCGCGGTAATTACCTATGCTGTAGTGGTAATATTCTATATAATCGCCATACGAAAGGAAGAAGAGGAGCTAGTCCGCAAATTTGAAGAGGACTACCTTGAATATCGTAAGCGGGTCCCTGCCCTTAACATAATAAGGGGCTGGTACCGGGCGCTGAATTCGCAAACAAGAGAGCCGCAGTAACAGCACCTGGTAATCAGAATATATTGCGGGTTATTGTGTTGAAATAGCTTCCAGCTGCAAAAATGTATCCTCCGCCGCCAGGGCCATGGGCTTGGGTACCGGGGTCCGCAGGCAGATCTCTTGCCCCCGATTACCTCTATCCCCTCCTGCTTGACGGCTTTTTAATACCACCGCTGACAGGCCCAGAATATTCCCCAACGGATAAATTTAGATTCACCATTTTCACCAATATGCTCATCTTGCCGAGTAACCCTGTTATCGCATATTTATGGGTGGTATAATTGGGGTAAAGGATAATTGGTAAAAGAGGGTGATTGCTATGCGCGAGGCCATGCTCTATGAGAAGCTGGCAGAAAAGCGGACCAGGTGCAATATATGCCAGTGGCGCTGCGTCATAAACCCGGGCAAAACCGGTATCTGCCGGGTGTACCAGAACCAGGACGGCACCCTCCACAACCTGAACTACGCCCATGCTTCCTCTCTGGCTGCCGACCCCGTGGAAAAGAAGCCCCTTTTCCACTTTTTCCCGGGCAGTCTGGCCCTATCCATAGGCAGCTGGGGCTGCAACTTTCACTGCCAGGACTGCCAGAACTGGGAGATCTCCTGCGAGGACGGTGACCATTCGTGGCATGGCCAGCGCCAGATCCTGCCCGAGGACACGATAGAAATGGCCCAGAACCATCACTGCGCCGGCATCGCCTGGACCTACAACGAGCCCAGCGTCTGGTTCGAATATACGCTTGACTCAGCAAAGATAGCCAAAAAGAATGGCCTCTATACCATCTACGTCACCAACGGCTTCCTCACACCAGAGGCTCTGGATACCATTGGCCCCTATCTGGACGTCTGGCGCGTCGACATAAAGGGCTTTACCGACACGCTTTACCGCAGGCTTGCCAGAGTAGACCGCTGGCAGGGCATACTGGATGTTACGAAAAGAGCCAGAGAGAAGTGGCAAATGCATGTGGAGGTAATCACCAACATCATACCAACGATGAACGATGACGACGAGCAGCTAAAAGGTATCGCGGAATGGATTGTCAGGGAACTGGGCGAGCTGACTCCATGGCACGTAACCCGGTTTTATCCCTGCTACAACCTCGACTATCTGTCGCCAACACCTATCAGCACTCTGGAGCATGCCTATGATATCGGCAAGGAAGCTGGGCTCAGATTTGTTTACGTAGGTAATACCCCCGGCCACCAGAGCGAGAGCACAGTCTGCTACTCCTGCGGTAGAACTGTTGTAGAGAGAACCGGCTACCAGACAAGGGTGGTCGGCTTGAACGGTTCCAGGTGCGCTTTCTGCGGTGCAGAGCTCAACTTCAGGACATCCCAGACAAAGGAGGTTAAAAATGGTGGTTAGACATCCGGTTGTAGCTGGTCAGTTCTACCCGGCTCAAGAATCAATGCTGAGAGAAACCATCTCCGGAATGGTTGATAATACTGCCGAGAAGGAGGAAATCATCGGCCTAGTTTCACCGCATGCCGGCTACCCTTTTTCCGGCCCGGTCGCTGCAGCCACCATATCCCGGGTCAGGTTCAAAGATACCTTTGTCATACTGGGCCCCAACCACACCGGCATGGGCAAGGCACTCAGCATAATGCCCAGGGGTATCTGGGAGACCCCCCTGGGCAAGGTCGAGATCGACGGAGAGCTCGCCGAGCGAATACTTTCCAACTCACAGTACCTCGAAGAGGATAATAAGGCACATCAGTACGAACACTCCATCGAGGTGCAGATACCATTCCTGCAGTATTTCGGCGAAGAGTTCAGGATAGTCCCGATTACCTTTTCCCATCACCATCCCGAAGCATACAAGGAGGTGGGGAGGGGAATCGCCCGTGCCGCCCGGGAACTGAACCGGGAAATAGTAATCATCGCCTCCAGTGATATGACCCACTACGAAGGCGAGGAATCGGCCCGACGCAAGGATAACATGGCCATCGAGGCGATACTGGCTCTGGACGAAGATGAGCTCCTCAGAAGGATTGACGATTTCAATATCTCGATGTGCGGCTACGCCCCGACGGTAGCCCTCATCGTCGCCGCCCGTGAAATGGGCGGGACCAGGGCCGAGCTGGTCAGATACCGGACCAGCGGCGATACCACAGGCGATTACTCCTCCGTGGTTGGCTACGCCGGCATACTGATAAAGCCGATGTCCCCTCTGGCCAGCCTGGCCAGAGAGACCGTCGAGGAATATGTGCGGGAGGGAACGAAACGCCGTCCACCCGATGAACTTCCCGAGGAAATGAAGGGCTGTGCCGGGGTATTCGTCTCCATCCACAAGTTCGGGAACCTGAGAGGCTGTATCGGAACCTTCGAACCGGCTACCGATAACATCGCCGAGGAAACCATCGACAATGCCATAAGCTCGGCAACCAGGGACCCCCGCTTTCCCCCGGTCAACCCCGGCGAACTGAAGGACCTCACCTACAATGTGGATGTACTTACCGAACCGGAGCCTATTAATGACCGGGACAGCCTTGACCCCAAAATTGACGGTGTTATTGTCGAAGCGGGACCGAGGAGAGGGCTGCTGCTGCCAGACCTGGAGGGAGTCGACAGCGTGGAACAGCAGATTCTCATCTGCCGGCAGAAAGCAGGCATAATGCCGGATGAACCGGTAAAGCTGTACCACTTCCGGGTAAAGCGCTACCGTTAAGTGTTAAGGCGAAAATTCATCCCGCGCTGCGCGCGATAGGGGGCGCCATGGATATGTTTGAAGAAAAGGAAGCCGGCAAGAATGGCACAGAGGCACCGCTGGCCACCCGCATGAGGCCAACCACATTCAGCGACTTCGTCGGCCAGGAGCACCTCATCGGCAGCGGGCGGGTGCTGCGCAAGGCAATAGAGACCGGGAAAATACCTTCGCTTATCCTCTGGGGTCCGCCGGGCAGCGGCAAGACCACCCTCGCCTACATCATTGCCGATGCCACCGAATCGCACTTCAGTCCGATAAGCGCCGTCAATGCCGGCGTGGCCGACCTGCGCCGCATAATAGACGAAGCCAAAGACCGGCGCAAGTCACTCAAGCAGCAGACCATCCTCTTTATCGACGAAATCCACCGTTTCAACAAGGCACAGCAGGACGCGGTACTGCCCCATGTCGAGAACGGCACCGTCGTCCTTATCGGCGCCACCACGGAGAACCCTTCGTTTGAGGTCATCTCCGCGCTCATCTCCCGCTGCCAGGTTCTCAACCTCAACCCCCTGACCGATGACGAGATTCAACTGATTATTATGAGGGCCCTGAAGGATACCATTAGGGGACTGGCCCCACTAAATATCGACCTGGATGAAGACGCCCTGCGGCACCTGATTACGGCTTCCAATAACGACGCCCGGGTGGCGCTCAACAGCCTGGAGATGGCCGCCCTGGCCACACCACCTGACGAGAAGGGCAGGCGCCCCATATCCCTGGCCACCATCGAGGACACCGTCCAGCACCGGGCGCTTCGCTACGACAAAGATGGAGAAGGCCACTACAACACGATATCCGCCCTGCACAAGTCCATGCGTGGTTCCGACCCGGATGCGTCACTCTACTGGCTGGCCCGTATGCTTGAAGCGGGAGAAGACCCCCTCTACATCGCCCGCCGCCTGGTCCGCTTTGCCTCGGAAGATGTCGGCATGGCCGACCCCCAGGCGCTGGTAATAGCGGTGGCAGCCCAGCAGGCAGTCCACCTCCTCGGTATGCCCGAGTGCAATCTCGCCCTGGCCGAGGCCGCAGTTTACCTGGCAACGGCCACCAAGAGCAATTCCCTCTACCAGGCATATTCCAGAGTGCAGGAAGAGCTCAAGCAGAGCGGCATGGAACCGGTACCGCTGCACCTGCGTAATCCCGTCACGCCTCTTATGAAAAATGAGGGCTACGGGGAGGGCTACAAATATGCCCATGACTACCCCGGTCACTTCATTGAACAGCAAAATCTGCCCGATTCCCTCCGGAACAGGCGCTACTACACTCCGGGCGAACAGGGGTACGAAAAGAAGGTGGTGGAACGGCTCAAGGAATGGTGGCATAACTTCGGCAAGCCCCCCGAGGCCGGCGAAAGCGGAGAATC
>JAWOBD010000098.1:0-4032 GCA_046498175.1 Dehalococcoidales bacterium
GATGCCTGAACTGTTTGGGAATATTAATATGCCGGATACAAGGTATGGAAAGGGATATTCATCTGTTACCGGACAGGCATTTAAAATAGAGCGCTAACTGCCTATTCTAGCATATATCACCGTCGGCGCTCCATTAAAAACACCCCTTTCTTCCAATACAGCGGATTGTGCGCCCCGGTGCACTGGATAAAATCATCCTTAAGTCATCGAGATGTGCCGGTTGGCCACATTCAGGTAAAATTAAATGACAGGTATCGGAATCAGAGGTGAAAATCATCGAACTTTATGTAGCGCTTCTTTTTGCCTACGATTGCATAATAGAATAGCTCCTTCCCATCTACGGAGAACCGGTGACGGTATTTCTGTTCGAATTGAATATCTAGTATGTCGTTGTTGAGCATTCTCCTGATTAACTTGGCATAACCGGTATTATCTTGGTTGCCCAGGAATCTATCCTTGATGTTGATGGCTATCCACCCCTGGTCAAGCACCAGGTTAAAGGCTTGTACAAAGGCTTCCGTGGGAATGTCTCCGAAGCCGAGGGCGGCTACTGTTGCCAGGCAATTGAAACGGTAGCCGCGCAGTTCTTCCAGCGTGCCGGCTTCAACCTGGCTCATGTCAACGACATAGTACCGGTCATAAAGGCCGGGCCGGTCCCTCTCTGTCGCCTTTTTAGCTTCGGGCAGTATGTCGATGCCGACCATTGACTGGTACTCTACCTGGCTTGCTAGGGCCTCTGCCACCATTCCGTTGCCGGCACCAAAGTCCAGTACCCTTAGGTCACTCCCATTTTCGCCTGACTTGCTTATCTCATAGGAAAGCATGCTGGGTATTACCTCCCAGGATTGAGATTTCAGCTCATCACAGAAAATTGTCTCATAAAGGCCGGGTATGTTGTATATAGTGGCATAGTCGTGAAGCCGTAGCCTTTTCTTCCCGTAACCGTTGTTATTGAACCATAGCCACTCTTCGTTTTGTTCCATAGTATCAGATGTGCTGGGAAGTGTTAGCTCTAATGTCTTCATATTTTACCTCCTTAAAATGTTATACCGGCTCGATTCAGAGAGCTCTACCTGTTCTGCTTTACTGTAAATATGCAAGCTCAATGTGGTTGTATCAGAGGAATGTCAATCTGAATGAATGAAACCTGCAAATTGGAGCCTATGTTACTGAAAGCGGATATACCACTGCCAGGAAATGATAAAACAGGGAAACAGCTTACTCTGAGATGAATATTGGGGGAAAGTTGCTTGAGATAAGATGTCGAAAAACAAATGCTCGAGGCTGCTGATAAGCCGCATAAAGTTTCCGGAATACATCACTGACCGCTAGACCGCCATCAACCTTCAGTGGGCTGAATTTTGGGTATAGGCCCCAGCTATATATACCTCACTCTTAAAGCACCTATCTGCCTCCCTTTTCTAGTTTCTTTTCTGCCCCACGCATTCATTGTAATAATTATATTATGCAATACAACCACTGTCCAGTATCAGGTTGATAAGATTCCTATAGTTCCTAGAGGTTAATATGGGGACTTGTACTTACGTAGTATAACGAGGTTATACCGCAGCATTTATTACCAGTTCTCAGCCTGTTTGTTGCGCAATTTGCCTATTATTTGCCTTATAATACCCGAGTGTTTTACCAGTATCAGGGACGTTGCCGAAAGAGCTGGGAAGAACAATCGGGAGTCGTAGAAGTAGAGCGGTATCAGGGCGAGACAGAGACCCGCTATTCTGCCGTTTACCTGGCTACCTACTACGGAAAAAACGCTGGAAAAGCTGTCCCGGCATATTTTACCCACCATTATCCGCTGCGTGATAAAAATAGAGAGCAGAACAGTCCCTGCCCATATGGCGATTGATATCGGCTTCAATGCCAGCAGGATTCCTATTAGTGGGGCTATTCCCCTGCCACCCTTACGGAAACGGAAATAGAAGGGGTAGTTATGCCCTAGGACCACAAAGGCGCTGGCTATTGTGGTTGCTGCCAGCGGGTCATAGCCGGTGAAGTTGAGGCAACGAGCTATGTAAATAGCCAGTATACCCTTCCCCAGGTCTATGAGCAGGGTCATTAGCAATCCTGCCGCCGCTTTTCCCCCCGAGCTTTCTTTCTTAATTAGACCGTAGGTGTTCATGCTACCCACGTTGCCGGAACCTTCCGCGCTTACGTTTGTACCGATCATTTTTTTGGTGATGAAATATGCACTGGGGAAGGAACCTGCCATGTAGGCCAGGCCCGCAATAGTGAATAGCCCGCCATTTCCTGCTATAAAAGGCAAAATATCGATGTCTTCAATGCCTCCACTTCGGAAATCTTCGTCTGTTGACTTGATTTAACTGCGCAACCAAGTATTACTAAATATATACCTGCCATGATCATTTGTCACATACTTGTAATCTGAAAAAACTGCTTGATTGTCTCGATAGCGGAGAGGGTTGACAAGCTGGTATACCCAAAGTAATATTATTGGTAGACCTTTTCAGTTCGGAGGATATTTCCGGAGTAAGCCAATCTGTCAATAACAGTGTTTTTACTGATTATTACTACCGGGCAGGTTCTGGATACTCCATTTTATAACCGATAGAGGCCTATTTTACCTGAAAAAACTTGTGTTGTCAGGCTTTCACCAAATCATCGGAAAAGGAGCGGGGGACTTGATATGCAGCGCGTAGTTATTACCGGCATGGGAGTTGTGTGTCCTATAGGGCATAACGTCGATGAATACTGGGACAGCCTTGTGCAAGGGAAATCGGGAGTGGATTTTATTACCCGTTTCGATGCCTCTGATTACCCGGTAAAACTGGCTGCAGAGGTAAAGAATTTCGACCCGGCGGACTATATTGATGCCAAGACCGTATATCGTACACCGCGCTGCGTGCACCTGGTTGTCCCGGCTCTTAATGAAGCTATGGCCAGAGCCCGGTTGAATATGGTTGCTGAACAACCGGAGCGGGTCGGCGTTATCAGCACCAATATGCTGGAATATCACTATGTTGGAGAGGATTGGGAAAGACTTAACAAACGGGGGCCCAGGAGGGTTGACCCGTTGTTATTTACCAAGGCTGGCCCGAGTACAGTTTCTCTTCAGGTGGGGATGATACTGGGAGCAAAGGGGCCCAATACCACGGTCAATAGCCTCTGTGCCAGTGGCTCAGAGGCTATTGCCACGGCCAGAAACTTCATCCAGTTTGGCCATGCTGACGTAATGATAGCGGCAGCCTCCGATGCCTCGCTGGGAAAATTGGGTATTGCCTCGATCAGCCTGCTGGGAGCCCTTACCCGGGAACCGGATCCAGAAAAGGCAAGCCGTCCCTTCGATTTGAACCGTAATGGCTTTATTTATGGGGAAGGGGCTGGTGTGCTGGTACTGGAAAGCATGGAACACGCGCGGAAGAGAGGTGCACCTATTCTGGCTGAGGTAGCTGGAGCGGGCTGGTCTTTTGATGCCTATGATGCTACAGCTCCCCAGCCGGAGACGGAAGCAGTCGCCATGAAAAATGCCCTCGGTAATGCTGGAGTATCTCCTGAGGAGGTAGACTATATCAATGCGCATGGAACCAGTACCAAGCTAAATGACCGTAGTGAAACCAGCGCTATCAAGATGGTTTTTGGTGACCGTTCCTACCGGATACCGGTAAGCTCCTTCAAGTCAATGTTTGGTCATATGGTTACTGCTGCCGGTGCTATAGAGGCCATCGGTACCGTAATGGCCATCAACAATAACATTATACCCCCAACGATTCATTACGAGACGTTTGATCCGGAATGTGACCTGGACTATGTACCCAATAAGGCTCGTGACCATAACATGGATATCTGTCTGAAGAGCAGTTTTGGTCTCGGTGGACAAAACTGCTGCCTGTTGCTGAGGAGATTTACCCAGTAGTGGCCTTTCGGTTTGGCAAGAGGAGATATTAATATTTTTAGCGAGGTGGCGATATGGAAAAGGTAGTTGTCAGCAGTGATTCCGGCACTATAGTTCCCGAGGTGGCACGCAAGTATGGCTTTTACATGATACCTGTACCGATC
>JAWOBD010000002.1:0-19615 GCA_046498175.1 Dehalococcoidales bacterium
GCACCGCAGAGTCCAGCGCAATCGGTCGGACTTCATTTTGTGCCTGGAGTGGTTGATCCGTCAGCATAAATACCCCCAGAATAAAAACAGTTAGTCCTGCTGCAGCAACTCCATGAAAGTCTTCGCCCGAACCGCCATGATATCCATGGCGGCGCCGTTTGACGCGAATCCGGTGCGCCGGATCCACGCCATCAGTCGCTCAGGCAGTCCGGGATTGCAGACGCGATTTCAGATGGGGCCGACCTTTGTGCCCCAGAAAGGAGCGGCGGGCTGGCAGTTGAGCAATGCGCCTATTTTATCGATGGCTGCGCTGAGAGCGTCATTGGAGATCTTCAGTGAGGCGACCATGGGGGCGCTTGTGAAAAAGAGTCGCAAGCTGACGGGTTATCTCTCGGAGCTTATCGCGGAGATCCCCGGGGATCATTTCGAGGTGATCACACCCGAAGAAGAGAGCAGCCGGGGATGTCAGGTCTCGATCCTTATCGAGGGGCGCGGCGCGGCGGTCTACGATAGACTGGAGGCTGCCGATGTGGTCTGTGACTATCGAGAGCCCGATGTGATTCGGATCGCGCCTGCGCCGCTTTATAATAGCTTTGAGGATGTGTGGCGCTTTTGTGAGATTTTGAAGGAGAGCGTGGCTTTGTAGAAATATTTAAGCCCGCCGCTTTTTGATAAGCGGCGGGCTGAGTTTTGTTTTATTATTCAGGTGCGACCTGCAAGCGGACATCAAAGGGGCGAAAGGAATTGTCGTTTTGGAGATCCGAGTTTCCGATCTGGCCGTGGGCATTGCTGCCCCAGCATTTGACGTTTTTGTCCTCCATCAGGGCGCAGGAGAGGTTGAGTCCGAGAGCGATCTGGGTGGCGATGACGCGGTTGTCGTCGACGTCGCGATTGACCTGGCGGGAGTAGGGCCAGCTATTGTCGTTTCCGTCGCCCAATTGGCCGGAGCGGTTGTCGCCGAGGCAATAGATATTGCTGCGGCTATAATTTTCGGCCGGGAGTTGGATGATGGCGCAGACGTGGTTGGCGCCGGATTCGACCTCCAATAACGAAAGGGCTGCGGCGTCGTCATCACTGAGGTCGGGGGAGTCGCTGAAGCGGTAACGGAAGGGCTCGGAGGCGACGTTGGTGACGTAGGCCTCCGCAAAGCCGTGGGTGCCGTTGCTGGCCAGGGTGTATCGAATCACGGGGAAGGTGATGGTCTCGTTGGTCAGGGAGTCGATATCTGGGAGGACGGAGCAGCCGTTGGCATTTTCGGTTTTGAGATCGATCCGAAATAAAGCCATGCCGTCCTCGGTGCCGTCACGGGTGGGCATGGGAAGAGTCACCGCGCAGGGGGATTCGCTTCGGGGAGGAGTGGACAGGACGCCCCAGCAGAATGCCTCCTCCTCGTTGGCGTCATGGATGCAGGTGTGGTCAGAGCCGGCGGAGATCCAGCGGGGTTCGGGAGTGCCGCCGTTGAGGAGAGCCGAGTAGTCGAGGCGCATGGGTTGATTGATTCGCGTGGCGGCGTCGAGGGTGGTGGTGTTGGTTTCGACGGCAAAGGCGGGAGGGGGTTCGTCCTGGTAATTCTCGTAGTTGGGCTCGAGGGGGTCGATCTGCCCAAAGCGGTTTCGGCCCCAGCACCAGACGGATTCATCCAGGGTGATTTCGTTTTGTAGCAGGGCGCAGGAGTGGTTGGCGCCGAGTTCGATGTCCAGAGCGACGTGGTCGGCCGGGAGCTCCACGCGGTCCGGGACGCCGACGGTGGCGCCGTAGTCGAGGTCCGGGTTTCCGATCTGGCCGTAGTTATTATGTCCCCATCAAGGTAAAAATGATGCCCTTATCCGTTGCATATGAAATCGGATAAGGGCATCTAATGTTTCTACCCATTCTCGTGCCTATTTAATTACCCGAAAAGACGGCCGGGTAGCCATAAACATATCTGCGGGAAAAAGAGCAGAGCAACCAGAAGGCCGACATTGATAAGCACAAAGGGTATTATTGACTTGTATATATCCACCATGGTTATTCCGGAATCTTTGGGAACAAGACCCTTCATAATGAACAGAGCAAACCCGAAAGGCGGCGTCATCAAAGCTACCAGAACGGTTACGCAATAGAGAACGCCGAACCATACCATATTCACCCCCATACTGGCCAGTACCGGAAGGAATAGAGGAGCCGTAACGATCAGCATAGCAAAGTCATCCATAACCATACCCAGCAGTATATAGATACCTATCATCATAGCTACGACCATGGTCGGGTTCTGACCGATTGTTCCGGACAGTAGCATCTCAAATGACTGCGCAGCTCCCAGCCCCTGATAAATAGCACCGAACAAAATGGCGGATACGAAAATCCACATGATTACGCTGGTTAGCTGCCAGGTGTGGTCCACCACTTCGACAAGGGTCTTCCAGCTGAACCGGCGATAAACCAGAGTCACCACTATGGAACCGATCGCCCCTATAGCCGAGCTCTCAGTCACGGTAGTAATTCCCATCAAAAGCAGCCCCATTACCGCGAAGAGAAGTAACAGCGGCGCAACTCCGGCTCTCATGCTATAGATTTTCTCTCTTAAGCTAGCTCGCTCTTCGGCAGGTATCGGCGGGCCAATATGGGGCTGTATGCGGCACCTTATACCGATATAGGCAACATACAGTCCGGCCAGAATAGCCCCAGGTATGGCCCCAGCAATCCAAAGGTGTCCTATTGGAACCCTGGCCAGCATGCCGTAAAGAACGAATACCAGACTGGGTGGAATGAGGTATCCCAGTCCTCCACCAGCCTGAATAAGCCCGGTAACTATGGACTTATCGTATTTCCTTTTCAGCATAGACGGCAAAGCAATAAGCCCCATTGCTACCTGGCCGGAAACACAGGTTCCCTGAACTGCCCCGATCAGAGCACAGATGCCTATACTACCCATTCCCAAGCCACCCTTGGTCCCACCAGCCCATTTGTAAATCATTTGGTAAAGGTCATCTGCCATCCCCGAGCGAGCCAGCATATAGCCCATAAAAATAAATGCCGGGAATGATAGCATTACATCCCAATATATCATCCCGACAGTATTGAAATGGGGCATCATCATACCACCGGTACCCCATAGAGCCAAGGCAGCGGTGGTAGCTACAGCTCCAACAAGCAGAAAGACCTGACGGCCAGTGGTAAGAAGTGCCATCATGCTGGCAAACATCAGAACTGTAATAAGCATTACATTCATGATAGGGATTTCCCTCTGGGAATCGGTTTCCCTTTAATGGTAGCAATGTCCCTGAACAGTTTGGCAATTCCCTGAAGGATAAGAATGATACAGCCCACCGCAATCGAAGCCTTCAGGGGCCAGAGGGGGGGCGACCATATGCTTTTGGTATGTTGACCGGAGATATAAGAGTCCCAGGTAGCAGTTACAGCAGTTACCGCCATGACAAAAACGTATATGAAGAGAGCAAACGTAGCCACGTCAATTATGGCCTGCTTGCGGGGAGACCAGCGGACATAAAAAGCATCCATCCTGACATGCTCATCCTGTAGCAGTAATGGCCCCCCGGCCAGGATAAACCCCGCTGTCATGGTAAACATAGCCAGTTCGTATGCTTGCTGGCTGGGAGCACTCAGACCATGTCTGGCAAATACCGCATAGGCAAGTACGGCGATGATGGCTATGGTCGCCCATCTCAGTCCCGACCACATTCTTCTTACGAATGCTTCGATCGCCATTACGTAAGTGACCATAGTTTTAGGCATAAAATATCTCCTTATTATTGATGAGATATCCTGACCTGCCCCCGGTTAAATTAGCTAACCGGGGGCAAAATCAATCCTGGTCATGCATGTAGGTTCAAGAAACTATTACGATTAATGGCCGTACCAATTTGCCGCATCGACTTCCTCGCGGAAGTCCTTGATTATCTGTACCGCCTGGGCACACCTGGCATTTCTTTCCGCCACTATGTCCAGATACTCCATTCCATATCCCCGCAATATCTCGATATCTTCATCGGGCAGGAAGCAAATCTCCTCGAAGGAGCCATCGGTACGATACTTGTACTCACCATGAGCCCTTATCGACTCGTTCCAAATATCAAGATGATCAAGTCCATATTTTAGGATAGCTTGTATATCAGCTGGCATACTATCCCAAACATCAGGATTAATCAAGTAGGCAACATTGCATACATCAACAAAGGGCGGATCCCAAAGATACGGTGCTACCTCGTTCATACCGAACTGGACAACCTCATCGGCACCAGACCAGCCAAACCCATCCATAGCACCGGTCTGAATGGCCAAGTAAACGTCGGAGGGCGGAGTTGGCATACAGGATACGCCCACCTGCTCAAAGGGATAGGCGTGCTCAGCCAGAAGCTGAATCCTCTGCCCCTCCATGTCTTCGAGAGAATAGGCCGGTTTTGAGGAAACAATCTCCAGGGGGTCATGCAATGAAGGGCCAAGATATACCAGACCCAGCTCAGCATATGAGTCCTCAAAGAGCTCCTTCAGCCCACGGTGGTGTATCAGAGTCCTGAACTCAACAGCATTTTTTGTAGCAAAGGGAGCACCGCATTCAATAGTTCTGAGTTCAGTAGCAGTTCCCATGAGAGGATACCACTGCAGCATGTCGATGGTACCAGCCTGAAGTGCCGGTATCTCTTCCTCTGAAGGCATCAGGTCACCACCGGCATACCAGTCGAAGGTAACGCGACCTCCGCTCATCTCCGTTACTATATCACAGTAATTCTCGATAGAGTCCCTCTGTACAATAGATTGACCCTGTGGGGAGATACCCCGCAGGTGCCATGTCTGTCCCTCCGCAGCCGGTTCTGGTGTAGGTTCTGGTGTAGGTTCAGGCGCAGGTTCAGGGGTAGTTTCAGGAGTCGGCTCAGGACCTGGGCCTGTGCAGCTGCTAATCATAGGAATACTCACGGCCAGCACTGCCACCAGACTAATACCTATGATTAGCTTAATTGTTCCTAGCTTTTTCATCCAAAATCTCCTTAACATATATTTTGTGCTGATACAAACTGGCATATTATCTACGCTATAGGCACAACCTCCAAAACCCTTCTTATATGAAAGCCGTTCATCGGTAAAACGTTTACCTCAAACAAACAAGATCAGTGCCATGGCCCAAGGGATACCAGCAATAAAATAAACAGTGGTGATTGAAGCCAGCCGGGGCTTATACTTTACATAAATCTTCTTATCAACCTGGCAACAGGACTAAATCAATAGATGCATGTATAATGTTATGCCGACAATAATTTATGCTAGCAATTAAAAGAGTATTTGTCAATATATCATTTAACCGGTTTTTCTTAATGGCGATTAACATTTCGTGTTATACTATTGATTACCGTAACATCTTTATAGGGAAATATTTAAGTTAAATGGAGGCATAATTGCAGGGGAAAGATTTCCTTTCTGTTTCGGACATGAGTAGCGACGAGATTTACGCGCTAATCAATAGTGCAATTGGATTTAAATCCATGGGATACCAGCACCAGCTTAAAGAAAAAACACTGGCGCTACTTTTCGAGAAAGCTTCGTTGAGAACACGGGTCAGCTTTGAACTGTCCATACGCCAGCTGGGTGGAAGCGCAATATACCTCTCACCGGCAGAAATTGGGCTGGGTAAGAGAGAAGCCATTGGCGACATTGCACAGGTCCTAAACCGGTACGTCGATGTCATTGCTGCCCGAACCTTTTCTCACCGTACTCTCGACATCCTGTCCAGTTATTCAAGAATACCGGTAATAAACGCCCTATCGGATCGTGAACACCCTTGTCAAGCCCTGGCCGATATCCTTACCATATTCGAGAAAAAGGGCTCCTTGAAGGGGCTTACCATGGCCTATATCGGCGACGGCAACAATGTTGCTCACAGCCTTATGCTGGCCGCTTCGATTACAGGTATTAATTTCAGAATTGCCTCTCCATCAAATTACCAGGTAAGCAGCGATATTTTGAACAGGGCCAGGGGGTATTCACTGGATAATGGTTCGGATATATTATGTACCGAAGACGCGCTGCAATCTGCTACAGGAGTTGATGTAATTTACACCGATGTCTGGACAAGCATGGGGCAGGAAAACGAATCCGAAAAAAGGCGGCAGGATTTCTCCGACTACAGGGTTGACGAAAGGATTTTTGCTCTGGCCAAGGACGATGCCATTTTTATGCACCCGTTACCGGCTCACCGCGGTGAAGAGGTTACGGCTGAGGTTATTGATAGCCCGAGGTCGGTTGTTTTCGACCAAGCTGAAAACAGGCTTCACATGCAAAAAGCGCTTCTGATGATGTTGCTGAGTGGTGATAATATAATTTCTAATAGGGAGTAATTAAAGGAATTTCAGTCATATGAAGGTGCCGCAAAGCGTTCGTGGTTGGATCTGGTGTCCGATAACCATTACGGTAATGGCCCTGGTTGCCCTGATATTCGACTGGCCACTTTCAGCCTCGGCTCCCGTGCTCATAACCGTTCTCATTATCGGATTATCGCTTTCCATCACTGGAGCGAGAAAGAAGGAGCTTGAGCTTTCCCTGTCCAGATTGAGGCAGCTGATAGGATACTTCAACCGCCGCTTCATGGGTGATTCATCTCTTTCCATATTTATCATCATTGACAGCCTGTTCAGGACAGATAAACCGCAACTATGGGACTGGGCAAGAGCCTGCGACATGTCTCACCGGGTATTCAACACCTGGTGCGACAGCTTTCTCGATAGGGTAGAGAGCGATATCTGGACAAGAAGGCTGGAAGGCAACATGATTACCTACCTGAACGAAATATGGTCCATGAACAACCACTACTACGAATTTATTGAACAGTTCTATGAAATTGCGGAAAAGGTACAGCTGCCCAAAGATACGATCGACCAGTACAACAGGTTCTTTATGGAATACAACGCCTTCGTACAGGATTTCCGCGATTGTATCAGTTATTTCAAGAAAAACATCCGTACCGAGATTGAGCCACCAAGTGTTAGATTTGCCAGAGAAATTGTCCCATCAGATCAACCCTGACATAACTCCACCCCACCTGCTGAAACTGGTCTGCATATAAAGACCAGAGTATTATCAAATGTATAGATATGAGGTAGTTATATACTGAATGGTTACCAAGATGCCTGTTGTCGCTATCGTGGGCCGGCAGAATGTCGGTAAATCCACCCTTGTAAACAGACTGGTGAAGAAACCGCTGGCTATTGTTGATAATTCACCGGGCACCACCCGGGACAGGATAATGGCGATTGTATCTTTCCGCGATAGTGAATTCATTGTGGTTGATACGGGCGGCATCGAAACAAATCCTGAATCGGAGATTTCCCGGGTTGTTAACCAGCAGGTAAGAGCAGCGTTGGACGACTGTGACGTGATTATCTTTTTGCTGGACGCAAGGGAGGGGGTGTTGCCCGATGATATCGAAATAGCTGAAATGCTGCGTAAAACTGGGAAACCAGTAGTACTGGTAGGCAATAAAGTGGATAACAAGGCATATGAAAGAGAGCTTGTCGATTTCTATCAACTCGGACTCGGGGAGCCACTGGGCATAAGCGCCTATCATAATCTTGGCATCTACGATATGCTGGATAAAGTTACACATCTTTTGCCCGGAGATGGTCGCACAGATATAATAGAGGACACAGACTCTTTAAAGGTAGCTATAATAGGAAGGCCAAATGTAGGAAAATCCACTCTATTAAATGCAATTGTCGGCTCGGAACGGGCAATTGTCGATAATATCCCCGGCACTACTCGTGATTCCATAGATACCATGTTTGACTACAACGGAACAAGTATGTTACTTATTGATACCGGCGGAATCAGGCGACGGGGTCGTATTAAAACGGGTGTTGAACGTTACAGCGTTATTCGGGCAATGAGAGCTATTGACCGTGCCGACATCAATCTTCTGATTTTGGACGCCACGGAGATGATAACAGCTCAGGATATGCACCTGGCTGGATACATGCAACATGCCTGTAAGGGTATAGTTCTACTGATCAATAAATGGGATGTGGTACGGCAGGAAAGCACCGCTGAAATCGAAGGGTATATCAAGAGGTGCTTCAAATTCATCACCTATGCGCCGGTGCAATATATTTCGGCCAAAACAGGGTGGGGTGTCAGCCAGATTATGCCTCTGGTACAGAGGATTTACGCAGAAAGGTTAAAAAGGATACCAACGGCAAGCGTCAATGATGTCATCCAGAGAGCGGTAAACAGTCATGGCTTACCCCGAAAAGGCAGGCAAAAGCTGAAGGTTTTGTATACGACCCAGGCCCAGGTCAATCCACCAACCTTCGTTTTTTTTGTTAATTGTCCTGACCTGGTACATTTTTCCTTCCAGCGTTATCTTGAAAACAGTATTCGAAAGGCTTTCGGATTTAACGGTACAGCAATCAAGCTTATCTTCAGGTCAAGGGAAACATAATGATTATTGCCAAGCTCATTATTTCAGGTGTAATTGGTTATACGCTGGGCTCCATTCCTTTTGGATTTCTGGTGGTCAAAAAGATGACCGGCATTGATGTACGGGAAAAGGGCAGCCGCAAACTGGGTACCACCAATGTGCTCCGTGTCGCCGGCAAGAAGGCAGCAGCCATAGTTTTTGGACTCGACCTGCTCAAGGGTTCTCTGGCCGTAATTATAGCCGGTCTCATATTCGGCAGGGAATACCTGGTAGTGGGAGATTTTGCCTGGGGCATGCTCGTTGCCCAGGTCATCGCAGCGGTATCCGCAATGCTGGGGCATAGCTGGTCGATGTTTTTAAAATTCCGTGGCGGTGGAAGGGGCGTAGCAACCTTTTTCGGCGGGCTTGCCGCTCTCTTCCCTCCGGCGGCACTGATTGGCGGCGAGATATTCATTATCGGAGCCGGACTGACCCGGTTTGTGTCACTTGCCTCCATCATCGCCGCAGTGAGTACCTATCTGGTACTTGTTCCGCTTACTATAATTAATAAATTCCCTCTTGAATATCTGATATATGCTCTCATCGGTACTATAGTTATTTTGATAATGCACCGGGGCAACATTCACCGGCTGCTGGCAGGCACGGAACGCAAACTGGGCGATAAGGCTTAATTTTAAGATCCAAAGGTCTCAAAACGCTGGGCTTATTGCTGATTAAGAGGTAAATTTTGTCAACAATTACCGTCATCGGTACCACCACCTGGGGGAAGACCCTCTGTGTAGTTTTTGCCCGAAAAGGCCTTAATGTCAGGCTGTGGGCTCGGACAGAACATGAAGCGACAAATCTTTCCGAAAAGAAGGTTAATAATCCTGAGATACCTGGAGGCGAAGTTCCTGACAGGCTTTACATAACCAGTGATATAGAGAAAGCGACAGCTGGTACTGAAGCCGTGGTCCTGGCCGTACCTTCACATTCGATGCGTGACAATATCCGAATGGTAAAAAATGATCTGGATAAAAAAATGCTGGTAATAAGTGCTGCCAAGGGTTTTGAACTCAACAGCAACAAGAGAATGTCACAGGTAATAGCTGAAGAAATACCGGCCGGTTTAAAACCCAACATCTGTATACTGTCTGGACCCAATCTATCCCGAGAAATATCCATGAATTGGCCTGCGGCCACGGTACTTGCAGCCTCAAGTGAAGATGTGGCAGAAAGAGCTCGCCGTATACTTACCGGCCCGGGCTTCTGTGTTTATACCAATACCGATATCACGGGCGTGGAACTCGGCGGAGCTCTGAAAAATATCATCGCTCTCGGAGCAGGTATGGTGGACGGTCTTGGCTTCGGAGACAATACCAGGGCAGCCTTTATCACCAGGGGCCTCACCGAGATAGCAGCTCTTGGGGCTGCCCTGGGTGCAAATCCACTTACCTTCTCTGGACTGGCCGGTCTGGGAGACCTGATAGCCACCTGCACCAGCTCACTCAGCCGAAACCACTATGTTGGATACGAACTGGCCAAAGGTAGACAGCTCGATGATATCAGGGCATCTATGAAGGGAGTTGCAGAGGGAGTTAACACTACCAGAGCTGCTATCGAACTTTCCCGCAAGCTCAGCCTTGGAATGCCCGTTACAGAGCGAATATATCAGGTACTCTTCGAGGGAGCCAGTCCGGAGAAAGTGGTATCTGAAGTTGTACCATTTGAAGCCAGACACGAACTGGACGGAGAAAACTGGAAATTATTCTCCTTTACCAATCACCCCAACCACGGCTAGCACATTTTTTGTGTTTGCCAATCACCCTGACCCCCAAAGCAGCGGGCGAACATATCCTTTTACCGCGGTCAATCGGCTTTTCACTGGTTTTTGCCCATAGTATCCCGCAGTTCCTCAAACAGCTTGCGTTGCTTTTTGGATAGTGATTCCGGGGTAACTACCTTGAGCTCGATATAATGGTCCCCACGGCCCCTTCGCTGTAGATGGGGTACGCCCTTGTTCTTTAGCTTGAAAACATGGCCATTCTGGCTACCAGGTGGTATTTTAATATTGACCTCTCCCTCCAATACAGGTACCGTTACCTCGTCACCCAGCGCCGCCTGAGCAAAGTTTACGGGAAGTTTGTATTTAATATCGTCGCCTTCCCTGATAAATAACTCGTTCTCTTCCACCGCCAGAGTTACATACAGGTTGCCCGGTCTACCTCCTCTATCCCCGGCATCACCCTCACCACTCAACCTGATCTGAGTACCATTATCGACACCGGCCGGTATATTGACCGATATAATGCGTTTCTGTTTTTCCTTCCCCGATCCCCGACAATTGGAGCAGGGGTCGGCAATAATTCTGCCCTCGCCATGGCACCGTGAGCATGGAACAATATTGGTAAAACTACCAAAAATACTCTGTTGCGTTCGCCGGATCTGGCCGCTGCCATTACAGTTGGGACATGTTACCGGTTTCTTTCCCGGGCTGCAACCGGTGCCGCCGCATATCTGGCATTGTTCAGTACGGGTTATGTTAATGCTTTTCTCACAACCAAACACAGCCTCTTCAAAAGTGATGGGAATGTTATAGCTCAGGTCAGCGCCACGCCGTGGCCCCTGACGCGCGGTATTTGATGCACCACTAAAAAAGGCATCGAATATATCTCCGAATCCACTGAATCCGAATCCTTCGAATCCACGGCCAAAGAATTCATCAGTGCCTCCGTGCCCGAACCGGTCATAGGCACTGCGCTTTTCCCGGTCGGACAGCACCTCGTAGGCTTCATTTACCTCCTTAAATTTTTCCGCCCCAGTATCACCAGCGTGGTTATGATCCGGGTGGTACTTGAAAGCTAGCTTACGGAAGGCCTTCCGGATTTCCTCATCCGTAGCATTTCTATCCACACCGAGCACTTCATAGTAGTCCCTTTTTGATGACATATTATACTTGGTACGTCCTTATTTCCCTTACCATATTCAGGTTAAATAAGTATATTTTATACCTCCCGAAACTCGCCCTCCACAGTTCCCTCGTCGTCCTTACCGGATTGCTTGTCCTCACCGGGAGGCTGTGTATCCGATGACGACTCACCACCGCCGGGTGGCGGCTGCTGTTGTTGCTGATATACTGCCTGCCCTATTTTTTGCATGACACTATTCAGTTCCTGTGTCAACTGTTTGATGGCCTCGATATCACTACCCTGAAGAGCCGAACGCAGCGCCGAGATTTTACCCTCCACCTCCTGGTTCAGGTCTTCAGATATCTTATCCTTCTGCTCTCTGAGTGTTTTCTCGGCGGTATATGCCAGAGTATCAGCTGTATTACGTGCCTCAATTTCCTCACGCCTCTTGTTATCTTCGGCAGAATGTGTCTCCGCCTCCCTCTGCATCCTCTCCACATCCTCCTTAGAAAGCCCGCTTGAGGCAGTTATGGTTATCTTCTGTTCTCTTCCTGTACCCTTGTCGTGTGCCCGCACATTGAGTATACCGTTGGCATCAATATCGAAGGTAACCTCAATCTGTGGCGCACCCCTGGGTGCCGGTAAAATACCATCCAGCATAAACCTTCCCAGAGTACGGTTGTCATTTGCCATTGGCCGCTCGCCCTGCAATACATGAACCTCGACGCTGGGCTGGTTATCCGCCGCTGTAGAAAAGATCTGGCTCTTCGAAGTAGGTATCGTAGTATTGCGGGGAATAAGTGGTGTCATTACACCACCAAGCGTTTCGATGCCAAGTGTTAACGGGGTAACATCAAGCAACAATACATCTTTTACCTCACCCTTTAACACCCCCGCTTGGATGGCAGCGCCTATAGCTACAACCTCATCGGGATTAACCCCTTTATGTGGTTCCCTGCCAAAGAATTGCTTTACCTTATCGTGGACCATAGGCATCCTGGTCTGTCCACCCACCATGATGACTTCATTTATATTGGAAACTTCCTTCTCCGCATCCTGAAGAGCCTGTTTGCATGGAGAAATTGTGCTCTCGACCAGGTCCATCACCAGCTGTTCCAGTTTCGATCTGGACAGGTTGATGCTTAAATGCTTCGGACCGCTTGCGTCGGCAGTTATGAAAGGAAGATTCACCTCGGTCTGCTGGACTGTGGAGAGTTCACACTTTGCCTTCTCAGCGGCTTCCTTAAGCCTCTGCAGGGCCATTTTGTCCTGTCTCAGATCAATTCCCTGTTCTTTCTTGAATTCGTCGCAGAGCCAGTCCATAACCCTCTGGTCAAAGTCATCTCCGCCAAGGTGGGTATCACCATTGGTTGACTTTACATGGAAGGTTCCCTCGCCTAGCTCCAGTATAGATATATCAAATGTACCGCCGCCAAGATCATAGACTGCAATGGTCTCATCCTCTTTCTTATCGAGGCCGTAGGCCAAGGCAGCAGCAGTTGGTTCATTGATTATCCGCAGCACCTCAAGACCGGCTATCTTGCCAGCATCTTTGGTCGCCTGACGCTGGCTGTCATTGAAATATGCCGGCACCGTTATTACCGCTTCGGCCACCGATTCGCCGAGGTAAGCTTCCGCATCCTTTTTCAACTTCTGCAGAATCATTGCCGAAATCTCAGGTGGGCTGTACTCCTTGTCACCCATCTTGACGTTGGCATCACCGTTGGCTGCCTGAGTTATCTCAAACGGCAACATCTTCTTATCGTATTCAGTACTTTGTTCATCATAGCGCCTCCCCATAAGACGCTTGATACTGAAAATGGTATTCTCCGGGTTGGTGATAGCCTGCCTTCTTGCCACCTGGCCGGTCAAGCGCTCACCGCTCTTACTTAAAGACACTACCGAGGGAGTGGTACGTCCACCCTCGGAATTGGGGATCACCTTCGGTTCTCCACCCTCCATCACCGCAACACAGGAGAAAGTTGTCCCCAGGTCAATTCCAATCACCTTTCCCATATTTTATTCCTCCTTTTCTTCTCCCCCACCCACAACTACTTTGGATGGGCGAATTAGTCTATCTTTCAGCATATAGCCCTTTTCAACTTCATCAATAACCATACCATCCTTTCCCTTACCCTGCATCACCGCCTCATGATAGTTCGGGTCAAAAGACTCTCCGAGCGCCTTTACTGGCGATAAACCCTGAGATTCCATATTCGCTTTCAATTTTCTCTCGATAAGCCGGATTCCCTCCACCCATTCATTTCCAGCAATATTTTCGGGAACCGAGTCAAGGGCACGTTCCAGGTCATCAATCACCGGTAAAATACCGAGTATAAGACAGGTATTGCCATATCTGGCCACATCTTCTTTTTCCTGTTCGGCACGGCGCTTGTAATTAACCAGATCAGCCTGTGCTCTCTGCCAACCAGCATAATTACTTTCCGACTTCTCCCTCTCCTCAGCAAGAGCCTTTTTCAGCAGTACGATATCTTCCTCCTCAGGAAGCTCCGGCGCCAGTTCACCGTTCAAGTCTGCCTCTTCTTTGTGTTCCACTATTAACCTCTCAAAGCTGACCTATTATTACTTTTATCAATGCCAAGCATTCAGTTATCCTTGTCATCCGCATCCTGGTATCCATAAAGTCCCCCGGCCAGGTCGCTCAACACCGAGCAAAGATAGCTTACAGTCGAAATGGCTCGCGCATAGGGCATTCTCGTAGGCCCGATTATGCCAATAGTGCCCGTAGCCTCATCAGGAAGTCCGTATCTACCCACCACTATGCTGTAATCCTTTGTGCTGGTTTCCCTGTTTTCACTACCGATTATTACCTGCAACCCGCTATCCCCCAGCCCTTCTGGAACCATAATCTTCAATATGCTGCGCTGGTCAATCAACTCCATAATTGCTCCGAGCCTGTGACTATCGGCAAATTCCGGTTGATTTATCATCAGATGTAAACCATCCATATAGATATCGCCACAATCCTGTTCACACTCGTTCTGCATAACCTTTACCAGACACCCGGCCAACAACTCTTCAAGAGAGGAAAGCTCCATTTCTTTGGCCTGAATTTCACTAAAGGTAAGGCCCGAATACGCCTCGTTCAATCTCTTGGCAATCCTGGTGAGCTCGGGCTGCGATATAACCTGGTCAAGTGCCAATATCTGTTGTCTTATCCTGGCACCGCGTAGAACTATTACAGCAAGTACAAGTGTCTCCTGCAAAGCAACCAGTTCGAGATACTGTAATCTGCATTTCACCTGTCTCGGCAATGTCGCGATGGCCATATTCTGCGCCATTTGGGCGACTATTCTGGCAGTCAACCTCAACCATTCCTCTATCTCCCCTTCAACCTGATGAAAGAGGTGCCCAATCATACGCCTTTCTGCCAGTGGAAGCTCGATTCCACCCAGCGACTCCACATAGTATCTATACCCCTTATCGGAAGGAATACTACCTGCCGAGTGATGCAGACGCCGGATATATCCGTCCTGCTCCAGATTCACCATCTCGTTACGTATCGTAGCTGGACTCACCTTCAGGTCATAATCTCTGACAATACTCTGTGAAGCTACAGGCATAGCTCTAACAATATACTGTCCAACTATGGATTTAAGTATAGTGTGCTTTCTCTCCGGTAAAATCATCTCATCCCATACTGATTAGCAGTCTAAACTTTAGTTTGCTAATTTCCCTTAAATCTAACATTTCGTGTAGCTTTTGTCAAGGAATACCTGGCTCTTTACAAGCACAACTTGTCACATATTCTATACCATCTTCGACCATGGTTTGACAGTACTTAACCAGTGCAAGTATAATTACAGAATATTATTCTAGGAGTGAGAGTGCCAAAAAGAACTTATCAGCCGAAGAAAATCCCAAGAAGACGTGAGCACGGCTTTCTTGCCAGGATGAGTACACGTGGTGGGAGGGCTGTTCTAAAGGCGAGACGGATAAAGGGCCGTAAGAGATTGACCGTGGTATAGTATCTACCACAGTGCTTTCAACCCTGCATATGGTAAAGGGTCCTCGTTAGCGTTATTTCCGTTACCACATCACATCAAACTGCGGACGGGAATAAGTGTGCTACAAAATGCAGTAAAAGCATTTTGTGCCGTTTTTCTCTTCTCAAATTGGCTTTTTTAGCAGGGTTGTTGCTAGCACACCTTGATAGTTAGTTTCTATCCTGCTAAATTTATAGAGGGGAATATGTAATGAGGGGCAATTGGTGGCTCCGGACTTCAGGTCAATATTCACTGGTTTATCGAAAGGGAAGGCTATTTACCAATAATATGTTAGTATTAAAGGCCCGTTCCAACGGGCTTTCCTATTCGAGATATGGATTTTCTATCAGCAGGAAAGTGGGTAATGCGGTCACTAGAAACCGCATGAAGCGCAGGCTGCGCGAGATATTTGCTTTCGAATCATTGAGAGGAGGCTGGGATGTAGTCGTTGTAGCACGACCGCCAGCCGCCAGTGCAAACTATCACAGCTTGAGCAGTAGTACAAGGGAATTATTGCTAAAATCCGG
This sequence comes from Dehalococcoidales bacterium, assembly GCA_046498175.1. Lineage (GTDB taxonomy): Bacteria > Chloroflexota > Dehalococcoidia > Dehalococcoidales > UBA5760 > UBA5760. Next base: position 15,827 of record JAWOBD010000002.1, read on the forward strand.
GTTAGTTAACCATGATACAGTATATTTTAAATCGGCAGCCGGTTCGGTTAACAGTGTTTCTGAAATGAACCGCTTTCGGGTGAACTGAGATGAAGAGGCTGGCACTTTTATTGGTTCGGTTTTATCAAAGGTATATTTCACCCACCAGACCACCTTCATGCCGGTATTACCCGACATGCTCACAGTATACCTTCGAGGCCATCGAGAGATTCGGCTTTATTAAGGGTGTATGGATGGGGATATGCCGAATATCACGCTGTCACCCATTACGGCCCGGTGGGTATGACCCGGTACCGGAAAAATAGTGTATAACAACAGGTTGAGCAGCATTTTGGCGGATATTAGAAAGCACAAATTACTGGCCATATTTACTGTTGTACTTGGCACCTGCCTGATTCTTATCGCATCGCTGGCAAGCGGATGTGCTTTGAGGTCTGAGCCAGTAGGGTGGTCGGGTGTAGCCTGCAGTGACAGCAATGTTTTCGTCGCTTCCATTGAGGGTAGGCTCTTCGGTTTTAATAAACAGGACGGGAAGCCCCTCTGGCAATCGTATCAGCTGGACTCTTCAAAAGACGGAGTTGCCATCTACGGCACTCCAGCAGTCTATCAAGACCTGGTTTACCTGGCCGGCTACAACGGGAGGGTCTCCACCATAAGCATTGAGTCAGGATACCGGGGACTGGTATTTCCCGATAATGACAGCCTTGAGCCGATAATCGGCGGATTGACCGTATCCGGTGGTAATGTATTTTTCGGCTGTAATGATGGAAAAGTCTATTGTCTCAACACGGATGAGCTACACAAGGAGTGGGAATTTCAGACCGATGACAGGATATGGTCAACACCGGTTATCAGTGAAGATACTGTATTTGTTAGCTCCTTCGACAACAATATATATGCCCTCGACGCTTCAAACGGCACCGAAATATGGCACTTTGAAGCTGAAGGAGCTTTTGTTTCCACCCCGCTGATCCAAGATGATACCGTCTATGCCGGCTGTTTTGACCGCCACGTATATGCTCTGGATGCTACAAATGGAACGCTGAAATGGCGATCAGAGGTCGAGGCCGATAAGTGGTTCTGGTCTCAGGTCATAGCCCACAACGATGTTATCTATGCGCCAAATCTGGACGGGAAAATATACATCCTGAATGCCGATAACGGCTATGAGGTAGCCGACCCGGTAGAACTTGACAGCCCGATCAGCTCATCGCCGGTTATAATAGGCGATAATATCATCGTTGCCTCCCAACAAGGTAATGTTTATGCAATTGATACCGGTAATAATCGTACCGGTTCTCCAATATTTGACGTGGCCGAGGATGAGGTGATAAATGCCCCCCTTTGTGCCAGTGATAGTATTATCTATATTCACGCCCAATCCCCAAAACACGATAAGCTCTATGCTTTTAATACCGAAACGAGGAGAGAGGTATGGGCGCCTGTCTCCCTCAGTTAATCTTTTTTTGAGGTAACGAAAATTCTATGGAATGGTGGAACGCAGGCCCGGTAGCGCTGATGTTAAACACCCTGGTTGCCTTCTCCAGTTACCTCTTCGGCAGCCTGGGCCTTACTATCATAATTCTTACCATTATCATTCGCCTTGCCATGTACCCCCTTACCGTAAAACAGCTCCGTTCCACCAAGGCAATGCAGGAGCTCCAGCCAAAGATTGCCGAGCTACAAAAAAAGTATGCCAAGGACAAACAGCGGCTGGCCGAAGAACAGATGAAGATGTACCGGGAATCGGGTGTAAGCCCGGCTGGCTGCGGCGTATCCATGATAATACAAATGCCCATATGGATAGCCCTCTACCAGTCCATTATACGTCTTCTGGGCACAACACCCGAAGACCTGCTGAGATTGTCCGATTCTCTTTGGTCCTGGCCTGTTGTATACCGGATGATCCCGCTCAGTAACAGCTTCCTCTGGTTTGACCTGCAGAACCCGGATACTCCCTTAGCAATACTGGTCGGTGTTTCCATGTGGATACAGCAGAAAATGGTTACGCCCAATACCACTGATCCGCAACAGCGTTCTCAGAGCCAGTTAATGCTATGGATGATGCCACTTATGTTCGGTTTTCTGGCAATGAGCTTTCCCAGTGGTCTCGCCCTGTACTGGGTAGCCTCAAACGTCATTACCATAATCATGCAGTATTTCATTACCGGGGGCTGGGGTGGATTATCCAGGTCCAAACAGCAGGGAAGGGATGTGGTCAAGGCAAGTGTAAAAGGAGGCGGAGGAGACCTCAGGAAGCGTATCGCCCAGGCCGAGCAGTCAACGGGTCTTTCATCTATGGATGCCGATATAGTGGTACCTGAAAGTACTCCGGATGACGAATCAAGCGGTAAGAAAAGCGATATCAGCTATCCCGGCGGGGCCAAAACCATCCGTCGTCAATCAAAACGTAGTAAGGGGCATCGTTCCAAAAAAAAGTAATCCATCATACTAACGATATATTATAGCCCCGAGTCAGGTGATTCAGTTGTCCACAGAGAGAAAAGATAGCGATACTATTGAAGTAGCCAGGTCCATCTTGGAGGAGTTACTGACAAGGATGGGTGTTGAAGCATCGGTATCGATTCTTGATACCAATGCTGCCGGTGATGAGGATTCCAGCGCCCCAATCACGTTGAACATTGAAGGAGATGACCTCGGAGTCCTGATAGGCCGACGTGGCCATACACTTTCCTGTCTGCAGTTTATTCTCAGGCTAATATTGACTCACAGAACGAAGGCATGGCTGCCGTTAGTGGTCGATATCGAGGGGTACAAGCAAGAACGTTTCGAGAAATTAAGTTCTCTGGCAGTTCGGCTGGCAAAACAGGTCAAAACCAGCAAACAACCATTTACCCTCGAACCAATGCCGGCATACGAGAGGCGTATTATACACCTGACACTGGCCGACCATAATGATGTGAGAACTGAAAGCACCGGCACAGGTGAAGCCAGGAAAGTAGTCATCGTTCCGAAGTAACAGGTTCTGCATTGCTTTTACGTTGTGTGTAAAACCTATATTACTTTTTACCGCTGATGTTTGCTTTTTCATATAAAAGCAGTATTTTAATTGGGTCATTCCTTAGCAATATAGAGGGGTATTTTTGATGTTTCGCCCTGTAATTAGCCGTGTCTCCTTCCCTGAAATGGAGAAGTCGATTCTGAATTGGTGGGAAAACAACCGTATATTTGAGAGAAGCGTAGAAGCTCGAAAAGGCAACCAGCGCTTCGTTTTTTATGAAGGTCCGCCAACTGCAAACGGCAACCCAGGTATACATCACGTCCTTGCCCGCGTATTCAAAGATGTTATTCCCCGATACCGCACCATGAAGGGCTACTACACCCCCCGTATCGCGGGCTGGGATACTCACGGTCTGCCAGTTGAACTTGAGATCGAAAAGAAGCTCGGTTTCTCCGGGAAAACACAGATTGAAGAGTACGGGATCGACCGCTTCAATGCTCTCTGCCGAGAGAACGTTTCCACTTACCTTGAAAAATGGAATACAATGACACGTCGCATCGGCTTCTGGGTTGACCTGGAAAACCCCTATATCACTATGGATAACCATTACATCGAGTCGGTATGGTGGGCAATTAAGCAGATGTGGGACAGGGGCCTGATATACCAGGGCTATCGCGTTACACCTCACTGTCCCAGGTGTGGTACTTCGCTAAGCTCTCATGAAGTTGCTCTGGGATACCAGGAAAATACCCGGGACCCATCAATTTACATAAAGTTTGCAATCGCCAAATCAATTTACCGCAAGCCAGATTTCTTGAACAAATTGG
>JAWOBD010000007.1:0-10810 GCA_046498175.1 Dehalococcoidales bacterium
GCGCAAAACGCAGGAAAGTGCTCTTGCCCGCACCAGGCTCACCGTGGATGAACAGAAATGGCAAACTCTTATCCTTGGGCATATTGTCCTTCTTCTCCAGGGCCTCTGCGTACCGGTTGTAACCGCCATATCGTGTTTAACGGCCGCAGTCTTCGATACTGCGGCCGTTTTTTTATTGTAAATGGGGAGGAGGAAGCGTGCTTGATTGCCGGATTGCCCGGTACAATATAGGATGGCGTTGATGGGAGGTCGGGCGATGGAAACATCGTTCTCTTCCCTTTTTCCTTGACAAAGGGGGGCCGTTCGATTACGTTGTCACTATCGGGGGAACGGGAGGATAAACGTTTTCTCTGATTCATCCGTTAGCCACATACTTATCCTGGCAACGGGTTCAGTTATCTTTTTATATGAAGCAAGAGTCCGGTTACGGCATAAACAGGGGTGTGATAACCTTGGCCAGCCTTATGGCCTTCGCTGTATGGGCGCCGACGCTCTGCGTTCCCCCGATGGAGCATATCTTGGAGGAGGAACTGCTGATTACCCACACGCAGGCTGGTCTGCTCTATACCATACCCATTCTGATGACGGTTATACTGGGTATTCCCGGAGGATTGCTCAGCGACAGGATTGGCATGAAAAAGGTGGCGGGTATCGGTATTATCATGCTGGCGGTGGGTTCCATGTTGAGGGCTACCGCAACCAGTGGTGAAAGCATTATTGCATTTACCTTCTTATACGGCGCTGGTGCCGGGCTGTGTTTTCCCAACTTGCCCAAGCTGGTCAGCAGCAGGGTTCCCCGGGCCAAGATTGGCGTGGCCACGGGAATATATACCTCGGTGATGATTACCGGTATGGCTCTGGCCATGGCGATTTCAGTACCGCTGATATTGCCCCTTACCGGAAGTTTCCGGGGAGTTTTCATCTTCTGGAGTGTACCCATTATTGTGGCGGCTGCTGTGTGGTGGACAGGGTTCCGGGAAACGGATGGTGGTGAGGCTCTGAGTAATGGGAAGGGTAGGAGTGTTCCCCTGCGCCGGGTGTTGCGGAACCGGAACCTGTGGCTGGTGGCCATATTCTTCCTGCTGGCCATATTTTTCTTCGATGGCTGGGTAACCTGGGCGCCGTCATTGATGATTCTGAAGGGGGCGACGGAGGATATGGCGGGGCTTATCGTATCGCTGTGCATGTGGGCGGGTATCCCCACAGCACTATTTATGCCCCGTTTCTCCTACCGCCTGGGTCTGCGCCGGCCATTCCTGTGGATACCGGCCCTGACCCTGGCCCTGGCCGCCATCGGTACCATGTACACAGGCATTTCCTCCAGCTGGATACTGATGGTGGTAATAGGCGTTGCTCTTACCACCATTATCCCTACCATACTGGCTCTTACCACGGAGATGGTTTCCAGAGAGGAAGTGGGTACCGCATCCGGGCTGGTAATATCGGTCGGCAACGTGGGAGGTATCGTGGGGCCACTTGTGGGAGGCAGAATTTACGACCTTACCGGAAGCCTCCATCAATTCCTGCTGGTTCTGATCGGGGTGTCGGCAGCGGCAACCGTCGTCGCTCTCCGCATGCCGGAAACGGGTCCAGGCCCTGCGGGAAAATCGGAATAGTGTCACATATCCTGCAGGCGAAGTTATCCTATCGCCGGAACGAATATGAAGATGGCGCTCAGTGCTGTCCCAGCACTCCTGCCGCGAGCAGATACACCGCAGGATTTTTTCTGAGTCAATTCGTGTTCCTTCTCCATATTATTTATTGTCGCCCGGGATTTTTGCGGTTTTGGTTATTTACCGAAAGAGAAAATTAGCCCGTATCCAGGGTGATACCCGTGGGGCAGTGGTCGGAGCCGGTTATCCCGGGCATTATAAATGCTGCCGAGAGGGCGGGCAACAGGTCCTTGCTGACAAAAAAGTAGTCGATTCTCCAGCCCACGTTCCTTTCCCGAGCCCTTGACTTGAGGTCCCACCAGGTGTACTGGCCTGGTTCTTCATTGAACTGGCGGAAGGTATCCACGTATCCGTGTGCCACCAGCCTGTCGAGCCATTCCCTCTCGACGGGGAGAAAACCCGATACCTTTGAGTTTTCCCTGGGGCGGGCAAGGTCTATTTCCCTGTGGGCAGTATTGAAATCACCGCATATAATAAGCCTTTCCCCTTCGTTACGTAGGGAATCTATGAAGGCGAGGAATGCTTCGTAGAACGCCATCTTGTATTTGAGACGCTCCTCTCCCTGCTTCCCGTTGGGAAAATACACGTTGATGAGGGTGAAATCCGGATACCGGGCAATGATAGCCCTTCCCTCCAGTTCCAGACCACCGGCGGGGAAAGTATAGACTGTTTCGAGGGGCTCTTCCCTGGTGAACAGGGCCACGCCGCTGTATCCCTTTCTCTCCGGGTAGTTCCAGTAGGAATGATATCCCGGAGGATTGATCAGGTCATCGCCGAGTTGGTCCGGTTGTGCCCTGGTTTCCTGAAGGCATAATATCTCCGGTGACTGATCAGCAAGCCAGTCAGTGAACCCCTTTTTAGCGAGAGCCCGGATACCGTTGACGTTCCAGCTCAGTATATTCGTTTTGGGCATAGCCCGTCTTCACCCTGTCCTTTTGAGGACTTCTGATAACAGTCCCTTACCATCCGTATTTCTCTTTTCTCCGTACTGAGCCGGAGCAGGAAGGTGGCTGCTGCCACTGCCTGTGCTCCCTTTACGCCGGGATGATTGCGGGTGACGGCCGTGCTCTTTTCTGCCTCACCGGGTACTTCACCGAGATTGGAAAGGGCGAATCTAACCGGGCTGACCCTCAGCCGATGATATCTCGGGCGATGGCACCGAGCATAACCTTTACCCTCTGTGAACAAATTCCTGGCGAGAGTATTTGTACGGCGGTCTTGCTACATCCTGAGTAGGTTCTCCAGTGGTTCTCCTTCGGAGACGGGGCCGACCACGGCCATCCGGAAACATCCGCCCTGTATCAATTCCCGGGCAAGCTGTTCGATTTCGGCGGCGGTAATGGCATCAATAATGCTGGTTACCCTTTCCGGCGTGAGAATCTGCCCGGTGAGGGCTTCCTGTCCCCCCAGCCAGCCGGCTACGTTGTGGCTGTCCTCCATTCTCAGAAGCAAGCGGCCCCGGGAAATCTCTCTGGCACGTATTAGTTCCTCCTCGGGGACCTTTTCCCTGAGATCACACATCTGGTCGATAATGGCCCTTACCGCAGTAGCCAGGTTTGCGGTATCCACGCCGGCATAGATGGTCAGCGAGCCGGTATCGAGGAAATGCTCCACATAGCTGTGAATGCTGTAGGCAAGGCCCATACGGTCACGTACCTCGGTGAAAAGCCGGCTGCTCATCCCCTGTCCCAGTATAACGTTGAGCAGGTCAAGCTGGAAGCGCTTCGGGTGTAGAAGGGGCAGGCCCGGCAGAGACAGACAGAGGTGGGCCTGTTCGATATCCCTTTTCTCTATTTTTACGGCCGGTCCCCTGGCCGGTTGATATGGTGCATAGTGGCGTGTGTTTTCGCTGCAGGACCAGCCGGCAAAAGCCTGGCTGACTGCATCGATTGCCCGCTCCTGTTTGATGTTGCCGGCCACAACGGCTACGGTATTGTCCGGGCGGTAGTGATGGCGATAGTAGTCTAGGATTGCCTCCCTGGTAATGGCATTTACCGATCCCTTGCTGCCGGCAATATCGCGTCCCAGGGGGTGGGCGGGCCAGAGCAGCTCATCAATGATGATGCCGGCTTCCTGCGAGGGAGAGTCCTTGCACATATTGATTTCTTCGATGATAACCCTTCTTTCCCGGGCAAGCTCCTCAGGGTCGAATCGCGGATGGAGGAGCATGTCACCGAGCACGTCCAGAGCCAGCGGGAAGTGGTCCCGGGCCACCTTGCACCAGTAAACGGTCAGCTCCTTGTCAGTGCCTCCGTTGAGAATTCCGCCCACTCCTTCGATAGCAGCCGAGATTGCTCCCGGTGTAGGGCGTTTCTGGCTGCCCTTGAAGAGAAGGTGCTCGATGAAGTGGGATGTTCCTGCTTCGATTTCCGTTTCGTAGCGTGAGCCGGTGCCGGTAAACAGGCCAATACATACCGAGCGGGTGTGCGGCATTTGTGAGGTGACCAGCCGCATTCCGTTATCCAGCATGGTTTTTTGATACAATTATCTACCTCCATACAGTAAGTGATGCTATTTTCTATTGCTTGACCAGCGGTGACGGTTGCTCCTGGAAGGGGTGGGTACGTAGTATCAGCGAGTAGAGGAAGGGGTATTCCGATTTGAGGTGTTCCAGGTAGGACAGCCACTGCATGACAAGCTGCTCGTAAACACGGTGTATGTCGTTGGCCAGGTGTTCCAGGTCGCTGCGGGGCAGGTCTTTCAGCGATGGTCTGGATTCTAACTCCTCGTCAAGGTGGAATACTGCCCACAGAAGAGAGGTGAAATATTCGTGTTCCAGTATATTGGGGTTATCCAGAAGTCTTAACATGAAGCCCCGTTTACGTGCCAGAAAGCTTTTCAGTCTGCCCAGCCCCAGGTCGATATCCTCAAGGGAGAGAGCCATGTCATAGGTAAAATCCCTTGCTTTCTGGAAATCGTCTTTCCCCCATTCAGAGTTGACATTCAGGTGCTGGCAGATTTCCCGGCGTTTGGTACAAAATGTGAGCAGGTCTCCAAGCAGGTAATTGCCCACCTCGCTGAAGAATGTACCCACCACCATATTCATTTTTTCCATGCGGGACTGCTTTTCCCGGCGGGCGAGAATGCTTTCGATAACTATCACGACCAGGAATACCTCCAGGGGAACGAAAGCGAGGTCACCGACCATATAGATGAATATATGGTGCGGGTCATGGAAAATCTGGTAGTGGATGAAGTATATCAGGGCTGAGCTTGCTATGAAGATGGCACCAAGTATGAAAAATCGCCGGTGTTCGCGGTAAAAACTGAGCATACGTTCCGGGATCGATTTTTTCATATGAAGTAAATGATATCATAATTGCTCTGCCCGGTGAAAGAAATGTGAAAGGGATGGACCATTAAAGCGGAGACTCCGGATATCCCTTCAGGCTGGCAATGAGTTCTATGCAGATGTTGTCGCTGATGTCCGGTAATGGCTTGTTGAGGAGTTCACTGTGCAGGGGAGTAATGGATATATCGCCCTGTTCGATGGCGTGGATATCGGTGTCTTTCACGGCATCCCGGTCGATTTTCTGCCTTATCAGCCAGTAGTATGCCTTCTTGCCGTCATGGCCCTCTTTTACTGTCTCTATGTGGCTGCGGCTGGCAAGCCTGGTTATTCTGATGCGACCGGTATTTATAAGGGGCAGGTCGGGCAGATTGACGTTGAGAAAGAGATGCCCGGGCAGGGTATTATCGGCTATTTTCCCGGTAATAAGGGCTGCAAGCCGGGCGGCGTTATCCAGGTAAAGGCTGTCGAAGGAGTCAACCGATACGGCGATGGCCGTGGCGCCGCGCAAATAACCCTGGAGTGCAGCGCCCACCGTTCCCGATATGAGCACGTCATCGCCCAGGTTCGGTCCCGAGTTTACGCCGGATACTACCAGGTCTATCCTGCCCGGTATAAGCTTGCTCAGAGCGAGAATAACGCTGTCTGATGGGGTTCCCTCTATCGCGTAGGTATCAACCCCGGAGAGAAGGGGTTTTACCTTCTGCACCCGGAGGGGATGGCGCAGGGTAACCGCTGTACCTTGGGCACTCTGCTCCCTGTCCGGGGCGGCAACGGTGATATGGCCTGTCTTCTGCAACTCACTTACCAGGCTCCACAGACCCGGAGCCAGGATGCCGTCATCATTGGTTACCAGTATGTTCATTGCGGTATTATTCTATAAATGAAGTTTAGCACAGCGTTTAATCCCCTGGCAAAGCGAATTGCCTTTTTACTGGACAGGTTTTGCCATAAGTAATATAATCTCACCTGAGAATGGGTAGTCGATCTGAGCCCCGTCTGCTTTTCGACCGCAGCGAGATAGCTGCTGCCTTGGAGAAGCTATCCGAAGAAATTGCTTCACAGTACCGGCACCGGTGTCCTCTCCTGATAGGGATACTCAAGGGTTCCTTTGTCTTTATGGCTGACTTGGTGCGTTTCCTTAATTTCCCTCTCGAGGTGGAATTCATCAGGGTTTCCAGCTACGGCGGCGGCAGGGAAAGCTCGGGCAGGGTCAAGGTGGTCAAGGGGCTGGTTTCTCCGATCAGGGACAGGGATGTGCTTGTGGTCGAGGATATCGTGGATACGGGTATTACCCTTTCTTTTCTCCTTGATTACCTTCGCAAGAGAAAACCGGCCTCGCTTAAACTGTGCTCTCTTATCGATAAGCCCTCCAGGCGAAGGGTGGCGGTAGACATCGATTTTCTTGGATTTACCGTGCCGGACCGGTTCATCGTGGGTTATGGGATAGACTTCGATGAGAAATTCCGCTACCTGCCGGATATCTGCTATCTGGAGGGTTGAAAGGAGTGACGAAATGGTGTTGATAAATTGTATAACATCGGGAGCGAAGGAGAGTTGACTTGAGCAGGGAGCACCTGATATCGGTAGCCCGGGGTTTGCAACCGGCTGATCTTGTCCTGGCCAATGCCAGGGTGATCAATGTCTTCAGTGGCGAGATTGAAACGGCCAGCGTGGCCCTGTCCGAAGGCCTAATTGCGGGGGTCGGTGATTACCGGGAGGCGGCGGATGTGTGGGATTTGCGGGGTAAATACCTTGTGCCCGGACTTATCAACGGGCATACTCACCTGGAAAGCTCGATGTTGAGCCCGGGACAGTATGCCCGTGCCGTGGTACCGCGGGGTACCCTGGCTGTGGTTACGGACCTTCATGAAATAGCCAATGTATGCGGTATGGATGGTATCCGGTATGTGATGGATTGTGCGAGACGGCTGCCTGTGGAGTTCTTTCTGATGGCTCCTTCCTGTGTGCCGGCGACCAGCCTGGAAACATCGGGGGCGGTTATCGGTATCGGTGAGATAAAAAAGCTGCTTCGCCTGAGGCACTGCATCGGGCTGGGCGAAGTGATGAATTACCCCGGTGTTCTGGCCGGGGACAGTGAAGTGCTGCGAAAAATTGCCCTGGCTGAGCGAAGTAACGTGGATGGTCATTGCCCGGCTTTGAGCGGGCCGGGACTTAACGCCTACATCGGGGCAGGTATCGGCTCTGACCACGAATCGGTATCACCGGATGAGGGCAGGGAAAAGCTCAGGCGGGGAATGTATCTCATGATAAGGGAGGGTTCCACGGAAAAAAACTTGGATGCTCTCCTGCCGCTGGTAAACGACCGGACATATCCCCGGTGTATCTTCGTGGTCGATGACCGCAGCTGTGCGGACCTGCTCGGTGACGGGGATATCGATGCCGTGGTGAGAAAGGCCATCATGCGTGGCCTGGAGCCGGTACGTGCTATTCAGATGGCCACGATAAACGCCGCGGTTTACTTTCGTTTGAAAGGACTCGGGGCGGTGGCACCGGGCTACCGGGCCAACCTGATGGTATGTGAAAGCCTGCGAGATTTGCGGGCGGATATGGTCTTCCACCGCGGAAGGCTGGTGGCCAGGGATGGAGAGCCTCTCTTTGATGTTCCGGAGGTGACTAAGAAGGAGATTCTACGCACGGTAAACATCGGGGCCTTCACACCGGAATCGCTCAGGCTTTTCCCGGCGGCAGATAAGGAGCCGGTTATTGATATCGTACCGTATCAGATTACTACCCGAAAAAGGATGGAGGTGCCTAGAACAAGGGATGGGCTTGTTGTGGCGGATACAGAGCGGGATATACTCAAGCTTGCGGTGGTGGAGAGGCACTGTGCCAGCGGCAATGTCGGGCTGGGGATGGTGCGTGGATTTGGTTTGAAGAGAGGCGCTTTGGCTTCATCGGTGGCCCACGATTCCCATAACGTGATTTCTGTGGGCACCAGTGATGAGGATATGTATTGTGCCATAAAAGAGGTGGAGAGCCTCGAGGGTGGGCTGGTTGTTGCCTGTGGAGGTAGAGTAATGGCCAGCCTGGCACTTCCCGTAGCTGGATTGCTCTCCGGGGAGAATCCCTGGAGGGTGGCGGAGGAAATAGAAGTGTTGCAGAAAATGGCTATCGAGATGGGCTGCGGCCTTGCCGACCCCTTCGCAGCGTTATCCTTTCTGGCACTGCCGGTGATACCGGAAATAAGGCTTACTGACCTGGGCATGGTTGATGTCAACGAGTTCCGATTGATAAAGAGGGGGGAATAAATGGTTGCTTACCGTGTCAATCCCGTTTTCGAGAGCCGTTTCGATGCCGGTAGCAAGCTGGCAGAGAAGCTCGGAGATTACCGGGGGCAGGGGGTGGTAGTGCTGGCGATACCCAACGGCGGGCTGCCGGTGGCAATGCAGGTTGCCCTGGCGCTGGATGCTGATCTCGATGTGGTAATTTCCCGAAAGCTTCCTATCCCGCTGCGCCCTGAAGGGGGCTTCGGTGCCATCGCCGATGATGGTACGGTGATACTCAATGAAGACGTGTTGAACGAGGTTGGGCTTACCGAGAAGCAGATAAACTACCAGGTAGGAATGGTAAGAACGGAAATCCGCCAGAGAAGCCTTCTCTACCGGGGTAGCAAACCGCTCAGCATCGCGGGTGGTAAGATTGCGATAATTATCGATGACGGGTTGGCCTCAGGATATACCATGATGGCGGCGGTGGAGTCGGTGCGCCGGCGGAGGCCTGCCAGCATAGTAGTGGCGGTGCCGGCAGCATCACAGGCGTCAATAGACCGTCTGGCAGAGGTCGCCGACAGGGTGGTAACCGTGGCCACAGGGGGATTTTCCCGCTTCTACATTGCGGATTATTACCGCTACTGGCATAGTCTGAGTGATGAAGAGGGACTCAAGTGCCTCAGGGAGTATCGGATGCGCCGGTTTGCCCCCAGCATTGAACCAGTCCCAGATGATAGGAGGGAAACCTGTTAGTTGCATGACGGAAACGGCGGTCATTTGCACACGGGTTCTCTGCTCAGGAAAAGCGGCTGGTCATGCAGGTTGGTCTCTTGTCTATTCGGTAGCCATTACCTGGTAGACATTGACTCTGGGGTTTTCCGATAGCAGTGGTTCGACCTTTTCCTCCAGATCAAGCCTCTGCGGTGATTCCTCCCAGGCTTTCCAGTCCTCCAGGCTCTGCCACATACTGAGCACCAGTATCACGGAGGAATCGTCGATGCTGGACAAAGTCTCACCAGTGACATAACCGCGATGGTGAATGGTGGCTGTCCTGAGTTCTTTGAGGAGGTGAATGAAGTCTCCTCTCTTGCCCGCTTTCAGGTGACGTTCTAGTACAACCTTAACCACTATACCACCCCCTTAATAATATTCTATCCCGGCTCAAATTATAGCCCTGCTGGGAAATGCTATCAAGGCGCTATTTCTGTTCCATGTTTCGTTCCGCAAGCAGATTTTTACCGTATTCAATCAGGGTCTGTTTCCTTTCCGGGGTCATATTCCTTGTTTCCAGATAGCCTCTCAGGGCATCGATGGGGGTTACCTCTTCCGCTGTCTGGTTTCCCAGCCTGATTCTTGATTCCCGCTTGATATCGCGGGTAATGTTGTAGTGATATGCCTCTTTGAGGCTGTCTCTGATTTCCCCGTCTTTCAATTGTCCTTCTATACTGGCGGGCATCGATATGTTCAACCTTACGATGGCACCCCTTATCTCTTCGCTGTGGTAGCTTACGGCATCGATTACGGTTGCGGTGGGGTCAGGGTTATCAGGTTCGACACTGGCGTCGATGCTGAGGAAACGGCGTGCTTTCACCGGATGGAAATCGAAGGATACCCTTCGTGTGACGGTTCCGTCTCCGGATTCGATATCTACCACGTAAAAACCCTTGTCGTCTTTCTCCTCGCTGAAGTTAATCCGCTCCAGACTGCCGGAATAGACAACCGGAGGGCTTTCCGAGAGGACCTGGTGCTTATGGATATGCCCCAGGGCGACATAGTCGAAGGAGGGTTTGGCGACACTGCTGAGCAGCAGGGTGTGCTCCTGACCGATGTTCATCATCGATTCCGAGCCCACTTTTGCACCCGTAACCCAGACATGCGCGGCAAGTATGGCGGGGAGCGCGGTGTCGAGCCTGCCGGCGTTGGTAGCGATGATATTGGTCAGTACCTCCTGGAGCTTCTGGTTGATACCGTCAAAATCGAGCCCCTTGGTCTCCTCCTTGCTGAGTAGAGTGCTACGTCTCAACCAGGGCAGGGAGACTATCTGGACTGTCCCACCTGCCGTTGGGATGCGGTGGATTCCGGGCCGGTTGGCGACGTAAACCCGCTCCAGAGACAGGGCATCGAATATCTCGATGGCAGTAGCCCTGCCGGCCGCATTGGACATATCGTGGTTACCGGCAAGCAGAAAAATGGGTATGCCGCCTGAGGTAAGGCGGTTAATTCTGCGGGCAAACTCCCTCTGCTGTGTCTGGCTCGGCTCCCTGCTCTTGTAGGCATCGCCACAGAATAGTACCAGGTCCGTTTTTTCTTCCAGGGAGTAGTCTACCAGTTCGTCGAGGGACATGAGGAAATCCTCGAGACGGGTGGAAAGCCCGGTTTTGGGGTTGATATTTCCGTATTCCTCGACGCCGAGGTGCAGGTCGGCAAAGTGGACGATTTTCAACTTACCCCTCGCTTCCCTCTCAGCTAGGTTTCCTGCTTCCATATCTGACCGCCGGCAGGCAGAACGAAGAAATCTTCACCACCGAGCTTGGCAGAAAGCGTTTCCTCGAGGATCTTTATGGGTAGGCGTATCTGGTTCATGCTGTCTCTCTCCCGCACGGTAACTTGGCCGT
>JAWOBD010000075.1:0-10437 GCA_046498175.1 Dehalococcoidales bacterium
CCTTTCCCTGTGCAATCAATTATAAATTTCTACATCGTTTTAAATTCATTTAGCTTTATATCAAGGACATTCCGAAATATATCACTCCTCATCATATAGAAGATGGGGTAAGATTATCATTATTCGTCAATATGCTATTCTGTTACCCTGCATATTGTTTCCTGAGAGGCATTCCGACCCGCAATCCTGCCGAATACAAGACATTCCGTAATGGCGCAGCTGCCCAGCCGGCATGCCCCGTGAATTCCCCCGGTCACCTCGCCGGCTGCATATATACGTTCAATCGGCTGTTGATTTATGTCTATTACCTGAGCTCTGGTATTGATCTGGACACCGCCCATCGTATGGTGAACTTTGGGCCAGGTACGGATGCCATAGTACGGCGGAGTGGCAATGGGAGCTGCATTCGATAGAATCTGTTTCCCGAATTCCCTATCAACGCCATCTGATACGTAGCCGTTGTATCTCTCAACCGTCAGTTCGAACTCATCCGATGATATGCCATAGTGTGAGGCAAGCTCGTGAAGGTGCCCGAATTGTTTTACTATGCCCTTCTCCAGGCTGGGCTTTATGTCCCAGCCGGTTGTTTCGACCGCGCTTTCGTCTGCAATACCAATACACGGATACCCGACACCTAAAATCGCATCCGATATGGTTTTTCTATCTGCCAGTTCGTCTACTATCCTTTTACCGGAATTCGGTTCAACAACAATCCCGTACGGGAATACTATATATTCAGAGAAATGGGCACCTGCTCCATAACCCTTCTCATCAGGAGTGCCCCAGGGGCCCAACTGAATATGCGAAAGCTGCACCGGCATGGCATTTATTTTCAGTGCTTCTTTCAATGCCTCAGCGGTGGCAAAAGGTTTGTTCGTGGTAGCAATATCTTTGGTCAGGCGCGGGTCTTGAGTGGAACGGAAGTTTACGTCACTCCCAAATCCACCGGTAGCAAGAACTATACCTCGTCTTATTCCGATATGTTTTTCAGTTCCGCTGCCAGCGTCCTTATGGCTATAGCCTTCACCTATAATTACGCCTGTTGTTTTGCCCTCGGAATCACTGACAAAAGTCCTGAAGAATGCACCCGTTCTGACTTTTATTTTCATCTCGTTCAGCTTTTCAAGTTGCCTCTTGATAATGGTTGCCCCGGATACTCCTACCGGGGTTAAGCAACGCGGAACCGAGTGCCCTCCAAATATATCCAGCCTGTCCAGGTACTCGACACCGAGATAGTCTATTGACCACTGCACTACTTCGCTTGATTTTTCTGTGACCTGCCGTACCAGATCGGGGTAGTTAATCGACAAACCGGCTTTAAGCATATCCTGATACATAAGCTCAGGGGAATCCTTGATTGCCAGTTTTTCCTGCATTTCAGTCCCCGCAGCTGCAATTCCACCATCGCTGATTATCGAGTTACCTCCGGGAGCATTCATTTTCTCCAGTATTATTACAGAAGACCCGTTATTATGTGCCTCAATAGCCGCTGCAAGGCCGGCAAACCCACTGCCGATTACCAATACATCCGTGATTTCATCCCAGTTCGAAACCATCATAATACCTCCCCAGTTAATAAAATTAAGGCCGCCAGTAATCAATTCTACACGACACAGCCCTTATATACCATAACAGGTAACTGTAAAAAGCCGGTCCGGAAGAAATTATTGAGCAGTTAAAAAATGCCTTCTACGCTATGCTACAATGTGCAACTAAACTAAAAAGTAATCATTTTTTTATGTCAAGTTTCCTGAAGTCAGCATTCTTCATTTTCTCACATTGCTCCAGCCCCTTCTCTGTCGGCTGATATATGTATAGTGACCGCCTTCCGCCCGACTTCTCCTCTATAAGGCCTGCCGACAAAAGGGCTCTCAGAGGCACATCAAGAAGGTAGCCAACCAGGTTGAGACTGTAATCCGGGACAGGTGCGCCCGTCTTCCGGCAATCACGGCAAATACTACAAAGTAGCCTGGCAGGTTCAAGTTTAACGGATCTGATCACCGACTTTACCTTCTCGGTCTGTTCTATCAAGCTTACGAATTCATTCAAATCACTCATTGCTTCTTCTCCCATCAATACATTCCTCTGGCCGGTATTTCCTGCACCAGCTAAATTAACTATAATGTAAATATAACACCCATAGTAGAAGTTATCATAAAAGGAGCGAGCTATGAAGTCAGTTACAGAATACCTCTGGTTCAACACCAGAAAGCACCGCGAGTTCGTGAAAATTACCGATGAAGTAGAGGGCATTGTGCGCAAAAGCGAAATATTGGAAGGCTTTGCTCTTGTGTCCGCCATGCATATCACGGCGGGGGTATATGTAAATGATGCCGAATCAGGGCTGATCGCCGATATTGAAGAATGGCTGGAAAAACTGGCTCCATATCGGCCCGATTACCGGCACCACCAGACCGGCGAAAGCAACGGTGATGCTCACCTGAAAAGCCTGCTTATCCATCACGAGGTAATGGTGCCAATTACAAAGGGAAAGCTGGATCTGGGGCCGTGGCAGCAGATTTACTATGCCGAGTTCGATGGACAGAGAAGCAAGCGCATAATTGTAAAAATAATGGGCGAGTAAGAGAGGATAAAGGCAGATATGGGAAAGGATTATTACAACATACTGGGCGTGGAAAGAAACGCAACCGGGCAGGATATAAAGAAAGCCTACCGGAAAATGGCGATGAAATATCACCCCGACCGGAACCCCGACAATGAAAAGTGGGCCAATGACAAGTTCAAGGAAGTAAACGAGGCTTTCGGTATACTTGGAGACCCGGAAAAGAGAAAACAATACGACCAGTTCGGTACCGTAGGTACGGCTGATGACATGTTCCGCAGCACCTATACCAGAAGTACCTTTGAAGACCTTATGAAAGATTTTGGAGGAGCCGGCCTCCGCTTTGACTTCCTGGACAGCATATTCGAGGATGTTCTCGGCGGTACCGGATTCTCCTTCGGAAGGTTCGGCCGGGGCTTCGGGGGGCAGAAGGGAAAAAGATTTGAAACTAAAGGGGGTATCAACCTGAAAGACCTGTTCGGGCACAAGCAACAGAGCACGCAAAAAGATGTGCGTTACGAAATTACCATCACCAGGGACCAGGCCGCCCGTGGCCTGGAGAAAGACCTGACCAGAAGAGGAAAGAAGCTCCGGGTAAAAATCCCCGCCGGGGTGAAGACAGGCAGCAGAGTCAGATTGCGCAATGCCCACCAGCTAACCGACCGGGAACCGGGCGATATCATGATTATGGTGAAAGTTAAGTAAGTTAATCTCGACCTGAGGTGACAGGATTACCTCGGAGCAGTAGAAAAATCATGGTGCCGTGTCCAGTCAAAGCTCAAAAACTATCGAGCTGTTAATCTCTTCAGCCTTGTCGATGAGCGTTTTCCGGTCAGCGTGGCGAACGTCGATAAACCGGCTGGAAACAATATCGGACCTGGCCCCGAGATAAGTTGATTCCTCCATGAGCGGTGCGAGCAGCAGGCGGTTGCCCCCGAAAAATATATGCTCCAGTGGATAGGGTTCAAACATTTCCTCGACACGACTGGCCACTCTCTTGAGGAAAGCCTTCTTCTGCTCCAGAGTCCTGCGGGCAAACCTCTTCTGGCTGCTGCCACCCTTCCGGTGCTTGGGGTGTATATGCCCGGTACCCTTTTTGCATTCAAGGACTTTAGTATCCCGGAAAACCCCAACCCCATAAGAGCCCCAGGTCATCAACACCAGGCCAGAAATACGCTCCCGCTCCAAAAGATTTTTCAAAGGCTCGACATCAGGCCTGCCGGAGCTAACCCTGTCTTCCCATACAGGGAAAGGGGGTACGACGGTTATCTTGCTTTCATAGCGACTCCAGAATAATACTGCACCGGTGGCCATATGCTCAACTTCCCGTTTAATACTCTTACCGTTGATAAACTGTTCTATCTCTTCAGGAATGAAATCGCTTGACTCCTCGATACATTTCAATATATATGCCGGGAAAGATTGGGGCCTGGCATAGATAGTGAGGTAATCCTCCCGGTCATTTTTCAACCGGTCAAGTTCGACAAGCATCCTGGATTTATTCAAGGTATTCCTGTCCATAATCCAAAACCCGGTATACTCTGGCAATAATAGCGTTGATACAATGACCCAGTATATAATAAATGCAGCAGACAACGACACGATATTGACCGAACAAGAGATTGGAGAGCCATTAACCAATCAATACCAACACTGGACGCGATTTAATAAGTCTGGCACAATAAGCCAAATACCAATTTACCAGCAGGAATTTTAATTGGCACAATCCACCGGTATAAACATGACAGAAGGGGAGCCAGAATATAAAGGATAATGGAGGAAACCAGGTAATGGCACATCATGACCCGAATATGCAAGTGGACAAGAAGGATCAACTGGAGAGAATCGAGGCTGTTTGCCTGCCCGATGAACTAATCCTGGCAGTATATGATCTGAAGGGCATAGGCACCGGTTTCATCGGTTTTACCGACAAACGTATCATATTCTACGATAAAGCCTTCCTAAAAAAGAAGAAGGCGCTGGTGAGCATTCCTTATTCCCGAATTGCCTCCGTGGCCAGTGAGGATAACAAGGGTTTTGTTATCAAGAGCGGATTTTTCGTGAGCGACACCCTTATCATCCAGCCGATAGGACTGGAACCGAAAACATTCGAGTTCAGGGGCGGAGAGAAAGCCCACCAAGCCCACAACATGATCATGAATCACCTGCTCAAGTAGTATTGAAAGCCAGGTTACAAAAATGAATCGCGTTACCGGGTAAAACAATCGGTATAACCCTTTGATATCATTACAACCAGCACAACTGTATTTGAAAGAAACCCATGAAAAAAGGGTAGACTTTTGAGATGTCCGATACAGTAAGGTGAGCCCTATTCCACCTAGCAACGGTTACCTCGATTGCCATTGGTGCCCTCTTTACACGGAGCGTGTTTTCCTGACGGTCCTTACGACAACTGGCAGTTCGTTCCTGACATTTGAGCCTTTACGGCTGAAATTCGCCTATCCCAGAAAGTGGTTTTACCGTCTCTTCGGTCGCCTTGTAAGGGAATAGGAAACCCACCGGCCAACAGGGGGGGAACTATACCCTGATGGCATCCCTGGTTATATTCCATTTATTCCCCCTCGGATATTGCCATACTTGCTTTCATCTTTATGGCCATCGGAAACCTGGCGGCCACGCTGGTAGGGACATATCTGGGGAGGATACGCATTCACGACAAGACTCTGGAAGGCCACCTGGCCTGCTTTGGCACCTGTGTTCTGGCGGGATACATCTATGCCCACCTGGTTGCACCCATTTCGCCTGCAGTTATCCTGGCAGGTAGTACCGGCGCTACGATTGGTGAATCACTCTACCCCCACCGTGTAAATGATAACCTCTCCATGCCGCTCCTGGCTGCTGGAGCGATGCTAATCCCATACTAGTCAGGGGATACAACGCTCACCTTGAGGGAAGGTAACATTTAATAGAACTTCGAACCATCCCGTCAGGTATTCAAACCACTGTCCGCCTTCACCGGGTTACGTGCACCTTTAGTCCGGCTCCTCAAGCGTTTGCTTTCCAGGCGCCGCTCTATGGATGATAGCGTTGGTCTGGTCTTTTTGCGCTTTCGGGGAGTCTCGGATGCCCTCTGAATTAGCCGAACCAGTCGAGACATCGCCTCTTCACGATTCCTCTTCTGGGTACGAAACCTCCGGGATTCAATCAACAGTATCCCGTCTTCCGTAACCCTGTTTCCAGACAGGGAAATCAGTCGCTGCCTGACCTCCTCGGGCAAAGATTTTGAGCCGGCGGCATCGAACCTAAGCTGCACCGCGGTAGCAACCTTATTGACGTTCTGGCCCCCCGGACCCGATGATTGAATAAAATTCTCCTCTATCTCGCTTTCATCTATTTTAAGGTTAGGACCAATTTCTATCATACCAAATATTCGGAAGTATCAACAGGAGTTGAAAACCCTGTTAACGGTGCTATTTAAACAGGTCCAATACTACCGCCAGACCTCGCGGACCGCCTGATAACAACGCACCTCATCCTCTCTTTTCGGTTCAATCAACCCTTCCTTGCACAATTCTTCACAGATATCCCTCATCCTCTCGGCGCCAATTTCTTCCTCTCTCTTTATGCTCGGCTTTTCTGCCAGTTCCTCTGCTGTATAGCAATGCTGATTATGATCACGCAGAAACCCCATAATTCTTGCCGCCAGTGCCAGTATACTTATCTCCTGATCATTCATAACAAACCTCCTTGGCAACGCTTCATAGTACCAATATATTGTAGCTAAATCGCAGGACCAGTTCAAGGAAGAAAGAACCCGGCAACAACAGATTTGCAACCAGCCGTCTTCATAGCGTTAAATGTTAGGTGAACTGTAATACCTGATATTTACCAGGAGTAGTAATGAAAGGCTCTGAAGAACTTGGCAAAATGCTCACCCGAATAGACGGTATGGGCTATAAATCCTACAAAGGAATCGAGGGCAGCTTCGATTTCGGTGACTTCACGCTCTGTGTGGACCATATCCAGGGAGACCCTTTTGCCGCACCGAGCCGCGTACGGGTAATGGTTCCGCAGCAACAGGCCAGGATACCCGGAGAATGCTATGTGCATCCGAGCAGAAGGACCGCTCTGCGGGACTTTCTGACGCGCCGCTTTCACGAGGCGGCAGCCAAGTTGTGCCGGGGAAACAGGGGAACAGGTAATGGGGGGGCGATATCCATAGACAGGCCGGGCCAGGAAATCCTGGACCGCACCTCCCTCTTCGTGGATAAATCAACGGTGGAAGCGAGGTTTACCGTTGGCCTCCCCGCCTTCGGGAGAAGGGTTGCCGGAAAGCATGCGCGGGCCATCTTTTTCGAAGAGCTGCCGGAAATAATCGGTAATTCGCTATATTACGACAACATCGATGCCGGCGCTCTGAAGACGCATCTGGATGTTGCGGAGGATGCCGATTACCTGAGAGCAAAGCTGGACAAGCTCGGGCTGGTGGCGTTTGTGGCCGATGGCTCCATTCTGCCGAGAGCAAGCGGGGTATCCCCATCTCCCCTGAAGAAGGGTCATGTGATACCCTTTCAATCCCCTCCTTCCCTCCATATAGAGATAGCCCTTCCCAACCGGGGAAGTACAACAGGTATGGGTATACCGGAGGGCGTTACCCTTATCGTAGGCGGCGGATATCACGGTAAATCCACCCTGCTCAGGGCCTTGGAACTGGGTATATACAACCACATACCCGGAGACGGCAGAGAGTTTGTCATAACCAACCCGAAGGCACTGAAAATAAGGTCCGAGGACGGCCGCCGGATCGAAAAAACGGACATCTCCCCGTTCATATCGAATCTGCCCTTCGGAAAGGACACCACCGGGTTTTCCAGCGATGACGCCAGCGGCAGCACATCCCAGGCAGCAAATATCATCGAGGGCCTCGAACTGGGCAGCAGGGTCCTGCTGATAGATGAGGATACCTCGGCAACCAACTTCATGATAAGGGACCACCGCATGCAGGAACTGGTATCCAAAGACAGGGAGCCCATTACACCATTCATAGACAAGGTAGACCAGCTTTACCGGGATTTCGGTGTGTCGACGGTAATGGTAATGGGTGGTTCCGGTGACTATTTCGATGTAGCATCCCGGGTTATCTGCATGACGGAATACCTCCCCTATGACGTAACCGACGAAGCCCGCAGAATAACCAGACAACACCGCCTCAAGCGGAATCCGGAAGGGGGAAAGCAATTCGGCAGAGTCACGGAAAGGATTCCCCTCGCAGAGAGTTTCAAAGCAAGACGGGGCAAACGTGAGGTCAAGATAGCCGCCCGCGGCCTAAAAAGCATTTCCTACGGCACCACGACGATAGATCTCGACTCCCTGGAACAGCTGATTAACGCAAGCCAGACAAGGGCAATAGGCGATGCTATATACTATGCGACCAGATATATAGATGAAAATAGAACCCTGAAGCAGGTCGTCGCTGCCGTCCGGAAAGACCTGCTTTCAAGCGGTCTCGATACAATCAGCCTCAGCCATAAACCCAGGGGTGACTATGCTGAATTCAGAGACCTCGAAATTGGCGCAGCCATAAATCGAATGAGAACGCTGGCTATGGGCCAAAAATAGCCCTTCCCTCATAGCATAAAACACTATCGTGCTCACCCTTCACAAGACCCCACCACCCCAGCCTTATTCAACAATAATCCGGTAAGGATAGGTTATGTAAATAACACCTGTGCCGGATATGAGGAAACATCTCAGGTTTGTAATGCAACTAACATAACCCCTATAATGAGAAACGATATGGCAAATAAAAAATCCTCCAGTTGCACAGAATACAGCTTCAGTCCTGAAAGGTAATTAAGCCGGGTCAATTATGTCATGGGAGGTTGAGATGGCAGACTATTTCGAGCAAAAAAGAAGAAGAAACAAAATTATCGGGTGGACGGTGGTTATCGTTATAGTAACGGTAATACTCCTTACCCGTTCTCTCTTTACCGTCGGAGCCGGCGAGATAGGTGTTATTTTTGACCCCCTGTCGGGTGGTGTTCAGCCCGCTGAGGCCCAGGAAGGACTCAACGTCAAGCCACCCTGGGCAAGTGTGGCCATGTACAACACCAAGACCCAGGAATATACCATGTCCGGGGTAATCGAAGAGGGTGAACTCCCCAGAGCAGACCGGATAAATACCGTGACCAGTGAGGGACTATACGTCGGGCTGGATATCACGGTGCTCTTCAGAATAGACCCCACCAAGGCATACCTGATAAGGCGAAATATCGCCCTCGAGGGTGAATACCAGCAAATCGTCGTCCGGCCAGCAATCAGGAGCACGATAAGAGAGGTGGTTAGTGACCACATGGCAGCCGACATCTACGGAGAAGGTCGGGCCACAGTTGAGGTAGAGATTTTTGACAAACTGTCTTCAACGCTGGAGCCGAGATATATCGACGTCGAACAGATATTGCTCCGGGAAGTAGATCTGCCTTCCGAAATTACCAAGGCTATCGAATCCAAGAAGCAGGCCGAACAGGAAGCCTTGCGGATGCAATACGTGCTGCAAAAAGAGGGCCTGGAAAAGGAGAGGAAACTTATCGATTCACTTGGCAAAGACAGGTTACATCCGCTACAGATAGACCCATCAATTTCTACAACAACCTCTCCTTCTTTTTCACCCCATAGCATATTGTATCGGTCTATTAATTCCCTATCATTGATTTTTTCAACTATTTCTGTTCGTTTCTTCTGCTTTTCCTCTATAATTTTCTTAATTTCTTTGTCCTGTTGATTTACTTCTTTTTGTCTACGCTGAAGCTGTTCATCTAACTTAGCTAATTCTTTTTCAGCTTCGCTCAAATCTATTTTAAAATCATCTTCTTCGTCCATGAGGACCAACAAGTCCTCTTCAATCTTGTCCCGGTCTTTTTTCAACAATTCTATAACTTTCTGCAATTGTTTTAATTCGGTTTTGGACTCTTTGCCTCACCAAACAGCAATGCCATAATGAGTTCAGTGAGTAAGAAATTTTACGGTATAGCTTCTGGTTCAATGAACACAATGAGGCTGATCGGGCAAATGGTTTCGATGGGCATTATTATGTTAATATTAACCTTGTTCATTGGAAGAGAACCTGTTACTGAACTTAATAAAATTGAGTTCATTCAAAGTGTAAGGGTTGCATTTATGCTGTTTTTTGCACTTTGCTTTGCAGGCATATTTGCATCTTATGCAAGGGGTAAAATAAGAGGATGAAATAATTAAAAACTATGATGGACTGAAAGTAATCAATAAAATAATTAACTACATGGAAACTGTTTTTGATAAGTATAAAAAACCCCTGGATATGGAATTTGTCCGCAAAGATATTGTTCAAATACAAAATACTGTAAAACAAAATTATACGGTTTTTAATCTAAAGAAATTATTAAGTTATATAGATCTCACCTCTCTGAATAATGATGATAACATGGAGAGCATTCTTGATTTGTGCAGCAAACTGAATAATTATTCTCTACAATTCCGGGACACTCCTTCTGTTGCTGCAATTTGTGTATTCCCGTCACTGGTTTGTGTTGTGAAGGAAAATCTTAAGGTAAAAGATATGAAAATAGTTTCAGTGGCCGGAGGATTTCCTTCATCACAGACTTTTCTGGAGGTCAAAAAGCTTGAAGCAAAAATGGCAATTGAAGCAGGTGCCTCAGAAATTGATACTGTAATGCCAGCAGGTAGATTTCGTGCAGGAGATTATATAAATATTGCTGGTGAATTGGTTGCAATAAAAAAAAGTATTGGGGATATCCCTGTTAAAGTAATACTCGAAACAGGGCTGCTTGATACACCTGAAAATATAAGAAATGCAAGTTTGCTTGCAATGCAGGCAGGAGCAGATTTTATAAAAACATCTACCGGAAAGATCACCC
>JAWOBD010000103.1:0-5871 GCA_046498175.1 Dehalococcoidales bacterium
AGGCAGGACTTCCCACATCTGCTCAAGCCACCTTGTACGATGGGCGCACCGGAGAGGCGTTTAAAGTAGGATATTCGGGCAGCTTGCCCAAGCGGGTTTTGATAGCTACTCCACCCTGCCTCTTGAGCTGGCGGTGGTTGATTGTGTCACAAGTAGTAAGGGAGTATCGGGAATAGAGATGGAACCAGGCAGGCAGATGTCACCGGAGCGGGTTGCCAAGTCATCTTACCCTGTGAGAAAGCCGGTTATGGAGAAAAGATCGGCATCAAAAAGTAAAGCGAGCCAAACTTTGGCTCAGGATACAGAAGGTCTGGAAGCGGAACAGGTTTTGGATGATAATACATCGAATGAGGAGGTAAAAACCGCTGTTGATAAACCCGAACCTGGCAGAGAGACGGAATTTCTGCAGCAGAACTGGAAGCGGATTATTGAAAGTGCGCCGCAGGAGACACAGAAGACAGCGGCTATTGCCTTCCTGAGAAGCTCAAGCAAGCCGGTATCGTTTGAAGACAATACCGTTGTTTTGGCTTTCAGATTCCGTATCCATAAGGATAATATGGAAAAACCGCAAAACCAGAAGGTAGCGGAAAAGATTATCAGCAATGCCATGGGTTATCCCTGCCAGGTACGCTGCATATACCAGCATGAAGAGGATCATCTTGTTGAGGCGGCGATGAAAATGGGCGCAGAAATTATTGACGTGGAGGACAAATGAATTTATCGCAGATGAATCAGGCTCGGGAACTGAAGGCTCGAATGGACAGTATTCAGAAGGAGTTGAGTAATACCATTGTTGAAGCGAGTGCAGGGAAGGGTGCCGTAAAGGTAAAGGTGGACGGACAGCAAAAAGTGAAATCAATAGAAATATCCCCCAGTGTGATTGATCCTTCCAAAGCATCTGCCCTGGAGGGGATGATGCTGAAGGCGGTAAGTGAAGCGCTGAACAAATCGCAGAAAGCAGCTGCCAAGCAACTGAAAGGACTTACCGGTGGGCTTGGCATGCCGGGGATGTTTTGACCATATCCCCCATTTGGGGTGGTTTATGATATTTGCGGAGGAAATGTAGCTTAGCGGTATGAATCAAGAAACTGCATCCGGTGATGGTGTTCTGGCAAGGCTTATTCGAGAATTAAATAGGCTGCCCGGTATTGGCCTGAAGAGCGCGCAGAGGATTGCCTTTTATATACTGCGTGCTCCGGAAGAGCAATCCAGGTTGCTGGCTGAAGCCTTGATATCGGTAAAAAGAGATATCCGGCTTTGCTCTATCTGTTGTAATGTTACCGAAAACGACCCCTGTGACATCTGTCGTAATGAACAGCGTGACCACAGCATAGTCTGTATTGTGGAGCAACCGCAGGATATTACGGCGCTTGAGCATACGGGAATTTATAAAGGACTCTACCACGTATTGCATGGTGCCATCTCTCCCACTGAGGGCGTTGGTGTCGGTGATATAAGGGTTGCCGAGTTGCTCAACCGTTTGCGTGAGGGCTTGATACGGGAAGTAATTCTGGCCACCAATACCAATCTGGAAGGTGAGCAGACTGCTCTCTATCTGAAAAAGGTAATTGTGCCTCTGGGTATCAGGGTAACCCGTTTGGCCAGGGGCTTGCCCTTTGGTACTGAACTGGAATATGCTGATGATGTTACCCTGACAAGGGCCATTGAAGGCAGACAGGATATTTGAAGTTTCTGGATTCTGATACTGCCCGCTTTAGCTATGCATTGGGGGCATATCCTAATTGTCAAAACCTAAAAACTATCAGGTCGAAGCCGTTGTTATCAAAAAGGTCAAGCTGGGTGAGGCGGATAGAATCCTTACCCTCTATACGCCCTGTGTGGGCAAGATCCAGGGAGTGGCCAGAGGCGTAAGGCGACCCCGGAGTAAAATGTCAGGACACCTTGAGTTATTGACTCACAGCACCATTTCGCTGGCACGGGGTCGGAACCTTGATACCGTAACGGGAAGCCAGACCATAGATAGTTTTTTCCCTCTGGTAAGCGATCTTGAGCTCAATTCATATGCGCTATACGCTATTGAACTAATAAATCAGTTTACCGCGGATAGCGTTGAGAACAAACCGCTCTTTCATCTATTGCTAGATATGATGAAACAGCTCTGCGATGCCCGTAATGTCGAAGTAATGGTGCGCTGTTTTGAACTTCACTTGCTGGAACTGGTTGGTTACCGTCCTCATTTCGAGTGCTGCATACTGTGCCGTTCCTCTCTTAAACCGGTGGGTAACTATTTTTCTGACGCTGACGGTGGGGTTGTATGCCCGGGTTGTGCAGCCAACCGGGCTTCACTAAAACGCATATCAGTTAACGCTATAAAGGTGTTAAGGTGGTTGCAGGACGTTGACATTGTGGAAGCCGAAAGACTGAAGATTGCCCCTGAGCTATCCCGAGAGCTGGAGTCAATAATGCGCGGCTATGTTAAATATCTGTTAGAAAAGGATGTAAAGTCGACCGCGTGGCTGGATATGCTCAGGGAATAGAGTGGATTGACTTTACTATACCGTTCAATAACTCATATAATAGCCAGTAGCACTGACTATCTTTGACTAGGCAAGGTAAGTCGGTTTCAATGCAGTGAACGCCGGGAGAGGGAGATATATCGATATGGCATCAGAAACAGAAACAGGCGGAGTAAACCGGCAGAGATTAGAGAAGCTGAACAGGCTCTATGAACGCGGTGTAAACCCTTATCCCCACCGTTATCAGTGTACCCATAACACACAAGAAGCGGTAACCCTGCTAAAAAAGATGGAAACACAAACGGAGGAGTTGGAACATGACGAAAATGAGATCAGCCTTGCTGGCAGAATAATGTCGCAGCGACCGATGGGCAAGGTAGCCTTTCTTGATCTCAGGGACGGTACTGGTAAAATCCAGCTCTATTGCTGCCGGGATGTACTTGATGAGGAAAGTAAGAAATTGCTCAAAAAGGACCTGGACGTCGGCGATATTATTGGGGTCAAGGGTAAACCCTTTCGCACCAGAAGTGGAGAGGCAAGTATCGCGGTAAAAGAAATTACCATGCTGGCCAAATCACTGCAGCCTCTTCCGGAGAAGTGGCACGGTCTAAGTGATATCGATACCCGCTACCGTCAACGTTACCTGGACCTTATTGCCAATACCGAGGCAAGGGAAATATTTTCGAAGCGTAGCAGAATTATCACGGCGATTAGAAATTACCTGGAAGAGAAAAGTTTTATTGAAGTAGAGACGCCGGTATTACAGTCATCGGCGGGTGGTGCTCTGGCGCAGCCGTTTGTTACGCATCATCACGCCCTCGGGCTTGATATGTACCTGCGTATTGCTCTTGAGTTGTATCTTAAGAGGCTGGTGGTGGGTGGTTTTGACCGGGTTTATGAACTGGGACGTATTTTTCGCAACGAAGGGGTTTCTACAAAGCATAATCCCGAGTTTACTATGTTGGAGACATATCAGGCATATGCTGATTACACCGATGTTATGAAAATGCTGGAAGAGATGGTTTACCGGGTTTGCCAGCGTGTACTGGGCAAAGATACGGTCGCTTTCGGAGAGAAGAACATTTGTTTTCAGTATCCCTGGCAACGCATAGAGCTGCGTCAGGCGATAAAGGATGCTACCAGCATCGATTTTATGGATTACCCGGATGCCGATGCGTTGAGGGCTAAAATGGTTGATATGGGTATGCAGGTTGACCCCTGCAAGGATAGGGGGAGATTGATAGATGAGCTGATTTCAAACTTTGTTGAGCCTGACCTTGTTCAGCCAGCCTTTCTCATGCATCACCCGGTTGATATGTCACCGCTGGCCAAATCCAAGCCTGATGATGAACAACTGGTGGAGCGATTTGAAGCATTTGCCGGTGGCATTGAAATTGCCAATGCCTTTACCGAACTGAATGACCCGTTCGAGCAGAGGCAGAGATTTATTGAACAGCACAAAAGCCGACAGGCGGAGGGCGATATCGATGGAGCCATTGATGAAGATTTCCTGAGGGCTCTGGAGCATGGTATGCCTCCCACCGGTGGCCTTGGGGTTGGTATCGACCGGCTCGTAATGCTGTTAACCGGTCAGACCTCAATACGGCAGGTGATACTTTTTCCCCAGCTTAAGGTAAAATAGCCGATAAGAGATACTGAATAATACCGTTAAGTATAGAGCTATGTATCAATGAGTATACGGATGATGCTGAAGAGGGGGTATTGTGCTTGACATAAAATACATTCGTGAGAATACTGGGCGTGTTATCGAGGCGCTTGCCAATCGCAGAGATAGCACCAATTTGGAGGATGTTCTCGGAGTTGATAACGAACGCCGTAAAAGGGTAAGCGAGCTGGAAGAATTGAGGAGACTCAAGAAAGAGTTGGCGCGGCAAAATCAGGTGTCTGCTGAACGGGGGCGGCAATTACGTAGCGACATAAAGCTGCTGGAAGAAGAGGTGCGGGGTCTTGACAACAGGCTCAATGAACTGCTTTTACGGATACCCAATGTGCCACAGGTGACGGTACCAGTAGGAAGCAGTGAAGAGGATAATATTGTCCTGCGTTCCTGGGGGGAGCCAAGAAACGCTACATTTCCGCTTAAACCACATTGGGATCTGGGTGAATCGCTCGGTATTATATCCTTTGACTGGGGAGTAAAACTCTCTGGCACACGATTCTATGTGCTTAAAGGAGCGGGTGCGCGCTTGCAGAGGGCATTGATTACCTTTATGCTGGACGTTCATACGCGGGAAAATGGCTACCAGGAGATTTACCCTCCATTCATGGTGAAGAGGGAATGTATGTTCGGTTCCGGGAATTTGCCCAAGTTTGCTGACAACCTGTATCACGATAAGGAAGATGACCTTTGGTTTGTACCTACCGCTGAGGTTCCGATAACCAATTTGCACCGGGACGAGATAATAAACCCGGGTATACTGCCCTTGTACTACGTGGCGTATACTGCCTGCTTTAGGCGTGAAAAGATGTCGGCTGGCAAGGATACCAGGGGAATCAAAAGGGGGCACCAGTTCGATAAGATAGAAATGTATAAGATTACGGAACCGGCGTCTTCCAATGAAGAGCTTGGGGGAATGGTCTCGAATGCGGAAAGCATTTGTCAGAAGCTGGAACTGCCCTATCGTATTCTGGAGCTCTGTACGGCTGATCTCGGCTTTGCCTCCACCAAATCATATGACGTCGAAATGTGGGCCCCCGGTTGCAGGGAGTGGCTGGAGGTGAGCTCCTGTTCCAACTGCGGCGATTTCCAGGCTCGCCGTACCAACATACGTTATCGTGCAGCTCCTGGTACCAAACCGCATTTCGTCAATACTTTAAATGGTTCAGGTTTGGCGCTGCCCAGGGTTCTTATTGCTGTTATGGAAAATTACCAGAATGCTGATGGCACAATTACGGTGCCCGAAGCACTGCAACCGTATATGGGCAGCAAGTTAATCGAGTGACCGGAATAGCCGGTTACTGGAGAGGCTTTAAGTCTGAGAGGGAGCAGGTTTATGGATTACGAGGATATTATACCGGAAGGTCTGGAGAACAAAACCGAGCGGGAAAGGCTGGAAATCATAGACCGCTGGGATTATTTGCACGACTTAAAGGAAGATATCCTTGCTGGCGTAAAGACTGGCGAAGAAGACGGGGGGCTTTTTCAAATAGAGGCTGAGCTTGACGGATTGAGCAAGCTGCTTACTCCCCGGGAAGCTGTTCCCGAATCGGGCATTCTTACCAAGGGAAGAAAGAAATTTATCCTGTGTCCCCGATGCGGTACATTCGTTCACATTACCAAGAAGAGGGTCGATGAGGTAGTCCTCGCGTTGGAAGAAGAGGCAGAACAGGAGTCTCATGCCAATGAAGGCGGGTATCTCATCAGAAGTATAAA
>JAWOBD010000107.1:0-4223 GCA_046498175.1 Dehalococcoidales bacterium
CGGGGTTCTATCCCAGACCACCCAGAGCCAGAAGAAATTTGCTGATTTTCTTTCGCGGGTGATAGATTCTGAGCTTGCCTCTCTTGCAGAGATACGAGTATTTAATACGATATGCGATGCTACCGGGAAGCGCCAGGCGGCGGCCCTGAGACTGGCTTCGGAGGTTGACTGGATGCTGGTAATTCGCGGACGTGACAGCGCCAATGAAAATGGCGACCTATGGCTTGATATGCTAGGAAAACGCAATCTGATGGCTCATACATATGACGAAACCAAAGCACAGCTGGCCCTTGATCTTATTGTCACAAAATACTATACCCAACTCGAAGAATTGTACCAATGGTTGAAGAATAAGCTGAATGAAGAATAGCTTTGACATAAGCAACAAGAGCCTGGGATTAATTCTGGAAACCATATCCGGGTTCCAGGATATTGATCGTGTGTTAATTTTTGGGAGCCGCGCCCTGGGCACCCACAAAAAAGGCAGTGATATTGACCTTGCAATTTTCGGTGATAAGCTTAAAAAAGAAACCCCGCTTGACCTGGCTGCCAAGCTGAACGAAGAGGTTCCCATACCCTATTACATTGATGTTGTTGCCCCCCGGTTCATTGATAACGCCAGTCTTGTTCAGCATATAGACCGTGTAGGTAAGTTATTTTATTCCCGAAAAGAAACAAGATAATATTGAATGGTCGGGCACTGTATCATCGATTTTCTGTTCGTCAATAAAGTTCAGTTTCTGAGCCATAAAGTTCGAGAGCAAGGCCTGCCCCGTGCATAAGCGGGAGCTTGCAAAGTATTTAAAATAAGGCGTCCCGATTCTCGGGATAACTGTTTTAAATACGAGCATAACGCAGCTATCGGACTTCATGGACAGACACTTCCAGCCCTTTTGCCATATGCGCCGTTGCAACGATAATCCCGTGCGCGTTGAATGACGATTCTATAAAGCTGTCGATCATCCTTTTGATTTCCAACAGCTCTTCTTAGTCACCCTTACGCCCCTTGATTACCGGAGGTTTCCAATTGTTCCGATCACCTCCTGGTTCACAGCCCTCACCCGCTCCTTGTCCACCTTAATCAGCTTGCGGTCATAGGTCATCAACCCGTTCACCTCTATCTCTACATCGGTGGTTTGAGTGTAAACGGCTGCCGAGTGTCCTACCCTAATCAGCTTCTGAAGCATCCGGGCAAACCTTACGTACTCATCTGTCACCTCCTTCTCCGTCTTAAACTGCACGTATCCCCAGTTGCGGTCGGGTGTCCACAAATGCCCCTCTTTGGCCAGCCCGATCCCGCCATACTCTCCCAGCACGGTGGCCCTCTGTCCGTCGTACAGGTAAAGCGCCGGTTCAGGATAATTATGCAGATCGAGCATATCACCCACGGGATAATGGTTCCCTCCGCTGGCAGGGTTCACAAGCCGTGTCGGATCATATGCCTTCGTCCACGCAGCGATCTCCCTGGTCTTGAACTGTCCCCAACACTCGTTGAAGGGAACCCAAACAACAATACTCGGATGTGGCTGCAGAAAATCCATAACTGCTTTCCACTCTTTCCGGAAGATCTCCTCTGAACGTGGTGTACGTATAAACTCCACCCCGTCAAAATACGTTTTGCTCTGCCATTGCGGACCCCTATCACCGTTGGGCATATCCTGCCAAACCAGCATCCCGATCCTGTCGCAATGGGCATACCAGCGTGCCGGCTCTACCTTCACATGTTTGCGAATCATATTGAATCCCAGCTCCTTTGTAACCTCAATATCATATTTCAGTGCCTCGTCCGATGGCGCCGTATATAATCCGTCCGGCCACCATCCCTGGTCAAGTGTCCCAAAATGAAACAGATTTTCATTGTTTAGCTGAAGGCGTACAATACCGTTCTCGTCGCGTGCCAGCGAAATCTTTCTCATGGCAAAGTAACTGCCTATCTTGTCGAGCTCCTTCCCACCCTGCAACAACAACACCTCCATGTCGTAAAGATGAGGTGCGTCGGGGTGCCACAGATCCGGAGATTCCATTTTTATCTCTACAGGCACACCTGCAGCTGACCGACCGGTATACTTCACCTTCCCATCCTCCTTCACACGTACCTCAACCACATCGCCATATTCTGACCCGGATACCTCAGCCTGAACCGTGATGGTGCCCCTGTCAATGTCAGGAACCGTTTTCAAACCTTCTATATGTTTCCTGTTTACCGGTTCCAGCCAGACCGTCTGCCAGATTCCTGTAACAGGAGTGTACCAGATGCTATGGGGCTCATTCACCTGCTTTCCTCGTGGCTGCGGACCCTCATCGGTGGGATCCCACACCCTTACCAGCAGTATCTGTTTCCCCTTACCCTCTAAAAAAGGTGCTATATCGAATGAAAATGGGGTATATCCACCCTCATGGTGCCCGATTTTTATTCCGTTTACCCACACATCTGTGCGCCAGTCGACTGCCCCAAAATGCAACAGCAACTTCTCGCTGTTCCAGCCCCGCGGAACCTCAAATTCACATTTGTACCAGATCACCTCATCGGCCCCCACACGCTTGTGAACTCCGCTTAGACTTGACTCAACAGCGAAGGGCACCAGGATTTCTCCATCAAAACCGTCGGGCTTCTTTGCCTCTTTGGACCGAATAGCATACTGCCAGAGTCCATTCAGGTTCATCCATTCTGAACGCTCCATCACTGGTCGCGGATATTCCGGCCAGACATTACCGGGATCAACAGCTTCGCCCCAAATGGTTTTAATCCTGTCTCCAGCAACCTGCCACTGGGCCATCAATGGAATTGCCAACAAAGGCATTAAAAGCAAAATCAGTATCAATCTCTTTTTCATAAATTCTCTATTTTTGTTCGATGGTTATTATTAACTCCAAATAAAAAATATTATAATACTTGTTTTATTGCTCATCCTTTTGTTGAATGCAAAATAATAAATATCTGCGAGGATTCATGTTTTCTTGCCAGTGAGTAACTCCTCCACCTCTTCAGGGGTTTTTCCTTTTGGTTTCGGGAAGATCTCCGACAGCACCACCCAGGTGATCGGGGCCAGGTTCACGATCCCTGTAATCACAATATTAAACAAGGTGTCGATCACCCCAAATCCGGCTGCTGAAAAAAAGCGAGGAAAACGCCTCCAATCAAAACCTGGTATTAACAATATTGGTATATTTTGATCCGAAAGTGTAGGTGATGGCGATAGTGGCCGATAGGGAATAGTCCGTCGCCAGCTCACGTTGCTGCAAAAGGATATCTTCGATCGAGGCTTCACCCCTGGGCAGTGCAAGCTGATCCCTGATCACATTATAATCGGCCTGGAATGTCAGCGCAAAACCTTCAAACAACCTGGCAGAGGCCTGACCATAGAATTCTATCCTGTGCCGGGCGAAATCGTGCAGGTAGTTGGACCCGACCATCCCCGCCTCTATACTTCCCCAGGGCTGCTGAACATTCACCATACCCTTGAGCTGGTGGCCAAAAAGTGACTCCACGGTCTTACCGAAAATAGTCTCGTCATAATAATCGTAGTAACCATAGCCAACCTGATAAGTAAGCGTTATAGCCCTGCGGGTCGCCTCCCTGTAAG
Source organism: Dehalococcoidales bacterium (assembly GCA_046498175.1). Lineage (GTDB taxonomy): Bacteria > Chloroflexota > Dehalococcoidia > Dehalococcoidales > UBA5760 > UBA5760. The sequence continues at coordinate 3,585 of JAWOBD010000107.1, forward strand.
GGAAAAGGCTGTATTCAATCCCCGGGCTTAACAGAACCTCGTGCCTGATATTCCGGCCGCTGGCAGTAAAATATGTTCCAAAAAGACCGGCCGACCAATGGTCTGTAAGGCTTTTAATAGCATAACTGTCGAAGCCATGCCGGTGCCGGCGACTGGTTACCGGGTCTGCACTTTCAGAAGGTTGTATATATACCGTGTTATAATTAAAGTATGGCCTCAGACGAAACTTCCACTCCTCTGTTACCCTGTCAGCAAAAATTCCCCAGCGTGAATTAAAGCTGCGCTGGTTGGATTCCAGTTCCAGGTTGATCCCACCCACGTATGATTGAAAGATCCAATGATCCCACGGGTCCTTCTTATCACCGTTTCCCCGGGCAATTGTAGTGTCTGTGTAAACAATAGAAAAGTTACACCCCAAAGGGGTCTGCAGCATAAAAGAGGCAAAGCCCATGGTTAAAAACCGCTTTATTGCTTCTCGCTGCTCAGCATTGGTTGTATTCGGAGCAACATAGTGCTTCATCGTGTAATCAATTCCCGAGAAAACCCTCCGCCCGATAAAAGAAAACTGAAATTCCCTGCCCCCACCGGCAGTCTCCTCATCGGTCACAAATACATGAATATCTGCCTGCTCGGGATCAC
>JAWOBD010000050.1:0-6761 GCA_046498175.1 Dehalococcoidales bacterium
GCGTCGGTATGTGTATCGAGACCCGGCCGGACTGGTGTGGCAAAGAGGAAATTGAACGCATGCTGGAATTCGGCACCACCAGGGTGGAGCTCGGTGTCCAGGTGCTCGATGACGATATCTACCGCATCATCCGGAGGGGGCACACCGTTGCCGATGTCGTCCGTGCCACCCGGCTGCTCAAGGATTACGGCTTCAAGGTGCACTACCACTGGATGCCGGGGCTTCCAGGCTCGACCCCCTCGCATGACCTTGAAATGTCCCGGTGGCTCTTTTCCGACCCTGATTTCAGGCCGGACGGGCTCAAGCTTTACCCCACAATGGTGGTTTCCGGTACCGAGCTGGAGCGCTGGTACCAAAATGGTGATTACTCACCCTATGATGACGGGGAGATGATTGAGCTCACCGTGGCCATCAAGTCCCTTGTTCCGGAATATGTGCGCATATCGAGGGTGCTCCGCGATATACCGGCCCGCTATATCACCGGCGGGTTGAAGGACTCGCTGAGGGGTGAGGCCAGGAGACGGATGAAGGAGCGCGGCATCGAGTGCCGATGTATCCGCTGCCGCGAGTACGGCCACCGCATCCGTGAAGGCCGTGAAGTGGGCGAGCCTCACCTGAAGAGAATTGACTACCGGGCCTCAGGCGGCAGGGAAATATTCCTCTCTTTTGAGGATGATGGTGAAACTCTCTTCGGTTTGCTACGGATGAGGATTAACGCCCTTGAAAGTGGGTGGGACGGGGCGGAAAAGAGAAGGCCTGCCATAATCAGGGAGCTTCATATCTACGGCCCTGAGACTTCCCTGGGCAAACAGGATGAGGGGGCGGTCCAGCACCGCGGCCTGGGCAGAGCGCTGCTTGTCGAGGCGGAGCGCATAGCATCCGGCGAGTTCGGGATAAAGAAGCTGTCCGTATTGAGCGGTGTCGGTGCCAGGGATTACTACCGCGCTGCTTCCGGATATCGCAGGGAGGGCGACTATATGGTCAAGGCTCTTCCCGGTGCTCGAGCTGAGCCAGCCTCGCCTCACCGGTGCCGAAGTGATGGGCTATCTCATGCCTCACCACCCTCTGTATCCTGTCCCTGACCTCGTCCTCGCTGCGGCACATCGCTTCGATCGGTTTGCGGAATATGGTAATCTTGTCCGGTGCCACCAGCCCGTAGCCGCGTCCCCTTCTTATCTGGGGAACACCCTGGTAAAGGCCGAGGAGGGTATGGCCGCTCTTGAGTCCGACATTTGCCAGGTGTATCCTTGAGGGGATGTCTTCCACCACCACGTCCACGTTCTCCATCCGGTTGCGGAATTCCTCGGGTAGGAGAGAGACGGCCTCGGCTACCAGCTCCTCGAAACTTTTCCTGTCGGCAGTATTATCGCTTTTCATAGGGCTTCATTATGGAGGTAGTCAACTGCCCACTGGATGGCCTCTTCCCCATCCATGTCCAGCTTGTAGTCGGGGGTAATACCCTGTCCCTCTATCAGGCGTCCGTCCGGGGTGTACCAGCGGGCGAAGGTGATATAGATTCCCGAGCCGTCGCTCAGCTTGCGCAGGGTGTTGACGCTGCCCTTGCCGAAGGTCTGGCTCCCGGCAACTACGGCACGGTCATAGTCCTGGAGAGCACCGGCCAGCACTTCGCTGCCACTGGCGCTGTATTCATCGACCAGGACCACCATGGGAAGATCGGTATTGACCTCCTGATCTACTATTTCCCTGGTGCTGCTGTTGCCGTCAGCGTCCACTATTTTCAGGACGATGCCATCGTCTATAAAACGGCTGGTGATGTCGACCACCGTGTTGAGCGCTCCGCCCAGGTTCCGTCGTAAATCAAGTATTATTCCCCGTGCATTGTTCTGGATAAGGCTGTTGAGGGCCGGGAGAAGCTCCTCATCGGTCCGGGTGGAAAAATCGGTTATTCTGATATAGGCAATATCACCTACCATCCGGTGCTCGACGCTGGATACTTCTATCTCGTCCCGGACCACTTCTATCTCGACCGGCTCGGTATCACCCTCATGAAGCACGGTCAGGTTGACCGTTGTTCCTATTGGGCCACGCACCAGGAGCACTGCCTCGACCAGGCTCATCTCGGAGACGCTTTCGCCGTTTATTTCCAGTACCTCGTCATTCTCCCGGATGCCTGCATTTTCCGCAGGTGAATTTGAGAAGGGGGATACGATGATAAGCCTGCCTTCCTGCATGGTCACCGCAGCTCCGATGCCTTCGAAGCTGCCCTTGAGATTGCTCATGCTCAGTTCATAGGTATCCGGGTCCAGATAGGCGCTGTAGGGGTCGTCCAGGGCCTCCATCATCCCCTCGATGGCTCCCTCGCGGAGCGCCCTGGCATCGAGGTTATCCTTTTCGACGTAATTATCGAAGATGATATTCCAGGCTTCTTCGATGGCATCAGGCCCCTGTCCGTCTCCTGCGGAGGTGGTGATGCGGGTTACCGGTATGCACCCCGGTAACAGGGCAGCAAAAAGGCCTGTTACGAGGAGTGTAATGGTGATGATTCTTTTCTTCAGCATGTGAACATTCGCTTTCCTGATTGTTTTGTTCGTCGGGTAAATTATAGTTGAGGGGGGACTTTGTGAGCAATGTTTTGCCCCGGATATTGCAGGCCAAGCAGACCTGTAAGCCGAGTTCTGTACTCCGCTGTGGCGGAGCGGTGGCCATCTATCTAGCCCTGATGTTACCACCAGGGTCAAGCGACCTACCCGGGGACAGGCCGGGCGTCCTTATGTCCCCCTGTTTGGTCTTGCTCCGGATGGGGTTTACCCAGCCGGCCGGTCACCCGGCCGCTGGTGAGCTCTTACCTCGCCATTTCACCCTTACCCCGTAAGGGGCGGTATGTTTCTGTGGCACTGGCCGTAGGGTTACCCCTCCTGGGCGTTACCCAGCATCCTGCCCGGTGGAGCTCGGACTTTCCTCCCGCACGAAGCGAGCGGCCACCCGGTCTACTTGGCCCACTTTTATACTATTCCCCTGTGGTATTAATGTCAATGATGGCAGGTAAGGGGAGAAACTGGAGATGCCATAGAATGGTCATAATAGATTCCTGTTGATTGTGCCAAACCGCCCGTATATAATACTGGTCAGTAACTTGAATTGGTCTTCTTAGAGTAAGTTATATGAATAACATCTATTTGGTAGTAGCCGTCGTCGGTGGTCTCATATTCCTTGCCCACCTTTTTCTGCACATATTTAACCGTACAAGGATTCCCGACGTTCTTCTGCTGATAATAGTAGGTATAATACTGGGTCCGGTATCACAAGTCGTCTCCGTTGAAGCTTTTGGTCTGGTGGGTCCCATCTTTGTGACCATAACGCTGGTAGTAATACTTTTTGAGGGCGGTATCGCGCTCAAGCTGAGTGCACTGAAGTCTGCGCTCAGTAAAGCAGTCAAGCTTGCGGTTGCTAACTTTTTTATGACCATGGTTGTGGTGGGAATAGTCGTGCACTCCATTTTATCTCTTGAATGGATACCCTCGCTTATCGTCGGGGCTATAGCTGCATCTACCTCTGAGGCAATCATAATTCCCATGATCAAACAGTTAAGAACCAGTGAGAGTATGAATGCCCTTTTGTCTGTCGAGTCCTCTGTTAATGACGTGCTCAGTGTGGCTGTAGCACTGGCTTTGATAGGAGCATATCAGCTCGGCAATATCGATATCGGGCTAATAGCCGGTGACTTGATAGCATCTTTTTTGGTTGCCATTATTTTTGGATTCGGTGGGGCTTTCCTGTGGTCTCTGATACTACGCAGAATACACGCCATGAAAAACACAATGTTCACCACTGTAGCGATTGTCTTTGCCCTCTACGGCCTGGTTGAGATGTTTGGTTTCAGCGGAGCTATTGCCGCGCTGGCTTTTGGGATTACCATCGGTAATATAGAGTCCATAAAATTACCCAGGCTGGGTAAACCTCTGGCTGATAAGAAGCCTGCCGGGCTTACCGATACCGAGAGAGCCTTTTTTACCGAGTCCTCATTCCTTTTGAAAACCTTTTTCTTCATCTATTTGGGCATATCGCTACAATTTTCCAGTACCGGTGTTATCCTGGTAGGTATATTGATAACGTTTATAGCCTTTGCGCTTCGTATTCCGGCAGTGAAAATAGCTGTGGGCAAGTCTGTTTCGACCAGGGAAGCCACCCTGATGTCTGTTATGATTCCCAAGGGGCTGGCGGCAGCCGTACTGGCGGCGATTCCTGCACAGCAGGGTATCGCTGGCGGGATATTAATTAGAGATGTCACCTATATGGTTATACTTATCAGCATTGTCGTTACGTCTATAATAATACCATTGCTGGAAAAGCCCAGATTTGCTGAATTCTATCAGTCCATTGTTTCCGGGCATTTCACCGGTATGAAGAAAGCCATGTCCGTAGGGATATCGCCTCCTCATTCAGAAGGATCTATCACGGCATTGAAGGGAAGTGAAAAGATAACGCCTCTAGGAGATAAAACATTCGGAGATCGAAAAGATGATTGGAGTCAGTGAACTCCTTCTTTGAAAATCACTCTGGCCCGTGATATCACTTCCTGAGCAAATAGAGGGATTGGGCGTTCTCCGGTACCGGTTTTTTCATACTGCTCCAGAATAGTATTAAGTGATTTGTGCTGCAGCTTGTTCAATATCATGTGGTCGAAGAAATATCTATCTCCCTCTTGTTTGTAGGTTACACATCCATATAGATCTTCACTGATCAGGTTAAATTTTCTTTCCTCGGATAGCAGGAGTTGAGCTGGAACTTTACTTATTGCCAGGTCCCCATCACTATCAAGTATCAGGACGCGCTGAGTTTCTTTATCATTGTGGTCAATCGAGTCCATTTTCTTAAGTATTATAGCCGGATAACGGTTATGCGCCTTGTACGTCGGAATAGCCCTCTCGGCAAACATATTGCCGCGAGAAGCCCTGATATCATTAATCATACTTTGTGAAGATAATCCGGAGCTCAGCTGGTCGTGCAGTACGTAATTTTTGATAATTTCTTTACTGCTTATATTGCCCAGAGCGATTATATGCTTTACATACTTTCTAAGTATATATGGAATGAATTTCCTGTGTATCGCGTGTTCCACGATATTCTCCAAAACCATCAAATGCTCCGAATCAATATATACCGGGAACGGCACATAACACCCGCGGGGCAACTCTATACCAAGGATCGCGTACCTTTTATTCCCCCTCTCAAGTTCCCTGGTATAACTCTTTATTATCTCAAAGGTTGACCTGGAAATGGTCGTCGTTACAGCTTCTGCAGTTTCGGTACAGCATAGCATCCTTACCATCTCTTCCGGCAGGATTTCGTCGTCGATCCTGACCGGTAAAAGAAATATGAGTTTCTTCGTACAGTTCCTATTCTTTCTATTGAAAATCATAACAATCGAGCATAGCAAATTTACAGTACTGAAGTATTTTTGTCAATACGGTCTTTGTTCGAATTGTTGCTTTGCCAAGACAAAAGGTTTAGTCTCTATAAATTAATAGTATAATAGATAGACACCTCGTCCAGGAGGCGGAAATGAATAGTTTGCCCAACTTTGAGGTAATAACCAGGGTGCAGGGTATTGAGACAGCTGAGATTATCAAGGGGCGATTGGAGAGCGAGGGCATACCCGTATATATGCAGTATGAATCAGCAGGAAAGATATACGGCATTATATGTGACGGAATAGGCGAAGTAAGATTATTGGTTCCGGAAGAATATTCAAAGGAAGCAAAACATATACTTAACGAGATAAATATTGTCCCTGAAGCCGAACAGGATTAATAAAGAGGCGAAAATAAAAACCGTTATAGCAAACTGCAATAATATAACTTGTGGCTGTCATGCTTCGTAAGAATAATCCGTGGCATAGGTAATTATGATTGGAAAGGGATGGCTGATTCTGGGAATCGCACCGACGTGTATTGACTTCATTAATGTTACACGCTACATAGTATCTTAATGCTACTGATCTCATGCGGCATCAGTTAAACGGTTTTTTCAAAATTAACCGGTAATTGTAAAAAGAAGAGCCCTCCGGGAATCCCCGGGGGCTCTTTTATGTCCTCTGGTTTTATACCTTATCTTAATGAATAGTAAGGGGATAGTTGTAATTATTCATTGATAAAAGGTAGATAGATTTTAATAGGGAATGGAAGAGGGGCGAAGCCCCTCTTAAAACAGTAATTCCCCCTCTCCTTGATAAGGAGAGGGGGACAAAGGGGGGGAGAGGTCACAAGAAAGATAAATAATGGGGGTGAGAGTACAAGAGAAATGAGAAAAAAGAAGGGCCCCCCGGATTCCCGGGGGGCCCTTTCCTGTAAAGGTAAAGAGGTCTATTTGAGACCTTAGATTAGTGTCTCCTGGTCCTCACGATAAGGACAATCACCACCGCTGCCAGGGCAGCACCGATACCGATCAGGGCATAGATATACATCGGTGTAATCTCCTGCTTGGCAGGGATATCGATAACGGTGGGCTCACCCGGCTCTGGCGGCTCAACGACCACCTCTTCCGGAGCGGTGGAGAAGGTAGCGATATCGCTCTGGGAAAGCATGGTGCCGTTCTTCCAGGCGGTCACCTGCCAGTAGAAGGTATCGCCGTATTCCAGGGTCTCGTTGTAGGCATAGGCGGTACCGGACTGGTCTGAGGTGGCCAGGGCGCTGGAGAGGTCGGAGTTCTCGGAGAGGACGAAGCTATAGGAGGTTGCTTCGGGTACGCTTGACCATGAGAAGCCCACTCCTGTGGTCTGGATGCCGACCGCTCCTACCTCG
>JAWOBD010000097.1:0-8397 GCA_046498175.1 Dehalococcoidales bacterium
GACGTGCCTGCCCTCGAAAGCAAGAAGCCTGATATTGTGCCCGTCAAGCAGTCTTGGAAACCATTCGTCGCGCGAGCCGCTGATAGGGAAAACCCGGTAATCAGGAGACTGCCTTCTGGCCTGTTCCAGATAGCGAAAGTCGGTAACCAGAACCCGGTCCCGTGCTGTAATGAGGAGATAACCAGCAGAACCGTCGAATCCCGAGAGGTAGCGGCGGTTCTCCGGCTGTGAAATCAGTATGGCGTCAGCTTCGTATCCTGCCAGAGCGCCGAGCAGACTCTCAATCCTCTTCTGGTAATTCATTATCCCTATTTCTACCCGCCATGGGGTGAGCGGACAGGTATACCTTTCTCGCCTGTCTTCTGGTAACATGGGTATAAATCTGGGTTGTGGACAGGTCGGCATGCCCCAGCAACTGCTGCACAACCCGCAGGTCGGCGCCGCCATCGAGGAGATGCGTGGCAAAGGTATGTCGCAGCATATGGGGATAGACCCGCCTCTTGATACCGGCGGTAAGCGAATACCGTCTGAGTATGCGCTGTACCCTCCGTTCCACCAGTCGCCGGCCGCCCCGGGCGACGAAGAGCGCCCGGTTCCTCTTACCGGCCAGAAGGCTGGGCCTGGCCTGGCTGATGTAGATAAACAGCGCCGCTTCAGCCGGTTCCCCCATTAACACCATTCGCTCCCGGGAACCCTTGCCATATACCCTTATTTCCCTGGTATCAAGGTTAACCATATCCATATCCAGATTGACCACCTCACTGACCCTCAAACCAGAGGCATAGAGCAGCTCCAGTATGGCCCGGTCACGCTTCCCCTGTGGCGTACTGATGTCAGGGGTATTGAGAAGCCTCAGAACCTCTTTCTGGCTCAGGAAGCCGGGCAGGCGTTTATCCAGCTTGGGGAAAGCTGTATCGGCAACCGGGCTGCTTTCGATTACCTCCTCCCTCATAAGGTAGCGGTAGAAAGAGCGTATCGCCGATAGCTTGCGGGAGATACTGACCTTTACAAACCCCTGCTTCACAAGCGAGGCAAGATAGTCCCGTACTACCTGTTTGTCCACCTGGCGAAGCGAGGCGATATTCTGCGACCTGAGGAAACCGAAAAAGGCCAAAATATCGGTGGTGTAATTACGTATGGTATAGGGAGAAGCATTCCGCTCCGACTCGAGGTAGTTTACGTACCTGTCGAATATACGCTGCATCGCATTGTTCCCTGCTCTAGTTTTCTATGCCTTCCTCTTTATCACTCCCGTCCGGCCTCTCGCTAACAGGCTGTTCCCCGGTTTCCGTGTTGTAACTGTCAACGGTACCGCTGGAAGCGATATGAGCCAGGACATCGGCAAAGGCGATGCCCCTGGAACGGGCACATTTCATTCCGCGCTTGATTCTGCCGGCAATCACCTCGCCAAGGTGCAGGGTGGCATTGGTCAACTCCTCCGGAGATATCCAGCCCTTACCGTACATAAAACCGGTGACATATACCTTGGCAACGTTTTCCTTCAGCAACTCCATGGTGTAGTCAGAACCCCTGGGGTGAGTCTGAAACTCCACGTATTCGATGGGCCATTCCTTCTTCAATTCTGCCAGAAACATGTCACGAAATTCTATCCAGCGCGGCAGGCCGTTCAGGCGCCAGTACTTGTTGTTTTCATCGTAGTGCTGACGGTTGGCCTCGGCTACCCGGTCCACCATCTCGCTGTCGACAACCTCTTCCGACTGATATACCCTGACCTTCTCGTCGGGCCATTTCTTCATGGCCTCTGAAGCCTGCTCCAGGCTCCGGCATAGCTCCAGCGTTTCCTCAATCTTGAATTCCCATCCCCCCGGCTGGTACTTGAGTACGTTTCTGTTATTATCGCTGCCGATGACAAAAATCAGTTTTTTCGCCAGCCAGCCTCCCGCAGTATACTGCAATTCACCACCGGGCAGAGCCTTCTTTTGCACATGAAGCCCCCGTGAAGTGGCCAGAGAACGATCATCCAGAGAAAGCCGATCCTTGATACCGGCAATTTCCTCGATGCTCTCCAGCAGATGTTCGGAAGGGTATTCCATACTCACTCCTTCAGCCTTCTTTTATACTTGCATTCGGGGTAACCGCTACACGCGATGAACTTCCCATACCTACCGGATTTCACCACCAGAGCCCTGCCGCAATCGGGACAGGCCTCTTCAATCTCTTTCCCAGAGGGATTTGCCTTCTCCCTGCCCCCGGCCCTACTCTTGATGTTCTTACCGTAAGACTTCTTGTATTTGCACTCCGGGTAACCGCTGCAGGCGATAAACTTCCCGTAGCGGCTGGTTTTCACCACCAGCGGCCTGCCGCAATCAGGACAGGTCTCTTCAAGCTCTTCGCCGGCAGGCTTGGAATTTTTCTTATTCTCAGCCTCACTTTCCTGTTCCTCATCATAGGTCCTTTTGTACCTGCACTTGGGGTAACCGCTGCAGGCAATGAATTTACCATACCGGCCGTGTTTTATCAAAAGCGGTTTGCCGCATTCAGGACATGCCTCCCCGAGCTCTTCATCGTCAGGCTTCACCTTCTCCATCCGCTCGGCCGCATTCCTGAGGTCCTCATCGAAGGGGATGTAGAAATTCTTCAGGACATCAACCCAATCCCGCTTCCGGCTGCCTACTTCATCCAGTTCTTCCTCCATCCGGGCAGTAAAATCAACGTTGATGATATCGTTAAAATGACGAATAAGCTGGTCATTGACCGTCTTACCCAGCTCGGTGGGATGAAGGCTTCCCTTAACCTTGCTGACATATTCCCGCTCCTGAATGGTGGCCAGGATAGTGGCATAGGTACTGGGACGCCCGATACCGTTCTGCTCCAGCGTCTTGATAAGCGATGCCTCCGTGAAGCGGGACGGCGGCTGGGTAAAATGCTGCCCGGGGTAAAGCTCGACAAGATTAAGCCCCTGGCCCCGTACCAGGTGAGGGAGCAGTGGGGCCTTCTTTTCCCCCTCTTCATCCTCCTCCTTACGGGCAGTATAGAGTGACATAAAGCCGGGAAACTTGATAACCGAGCTTGAAGCCCTGAAGAGATAGCTGCCCTTGCTATAGGGGCGTTTCGCTTCAATACTGACACTTGTATTGCTGAATACCGCATCCGACATCTGGCTGGCTACCATCCGCTGCCAGATGATCTGGTAGAGCCTGAACTGGTCCTTATCGAGATACTTTTTTACAGACGAGGGTTCACGCCCTATGCGCGTAGGGCGGATAGCTTCGTGGGCTTCCTGAGCTCCCTTCACCGCCTTTGTGAAGCTCCGTGCCCTGGGCGGTACATAATCCGGGCCATACCTACCGCGGATGAATTCCCTGGTCTCATTCACAGCGGAGCGGGCTACCCTGGTGGAGTCGGTGCGCATATAGGTAATCAGGCCGACACTGCCTTCATCACCCAGCCGGATACCTTCATATAACTGCTGGGCAAGGAGCATGGTTTTGCGGGCACTGAAACGGAACCTGCGCCCGGATTCCTGCTGGAGGGTACTGGTGATAAAGGGGGGCGAGGGGCGGCGACTTACTTTCTTCGTCTTCACCCCCGCCACACGGTATCTTGCCTCTCTTAGTTCCTGGCAAATATCTTCGGCCTTAGCTTCGCTATCGATAGCCAGTTTGGTTCCGTCACCGAGCCCGACAAGGCCAGCCCGGACGGAGGCCTCTCCATCCTTATCCTTCAGGGATAACTCTGCATCGATAGTCCAGTACTCCTGCGGAGTGAATTTCTCGATTTCACGCTCTCGCTCGACAATAATCCTCACCGCCACGGACTGTACTCTTCCGGCAGACAACCCTCGCTGTACCTTTTCCCATAGCAGAGGGCTGATTTTGTAACCAACCAGCCGGTCCATGATACGGCGCGCCTGCTGAGCGTTAACCAGCTCCAGGTCTATGGAGCGGGGATGCCGGAAGGCACGCTCTATGGCTTCTTCAGTTATTTCATGAAACACCACACGGCGGCAACGTTTCCGGTCCAGAGCGGTTACCTCAGAGAGGTGCCAGGCAATAGCTTCCCCCTCCCTGTCAGGATCCGTGGCAAGGTATACCGCCGACGCACTGGCAGCCTTCTCCTTCAGCTCCTTTACCACCTTGCTCTTGCTCCTGGGTATGACGTACTTCGGTGTGAAGTCATTCTCCACATCAACGCCCATTGTTCCTCTGGGCAGGTCCCTGATATGACCCATGGACGCCTTGAGGCTGTATTTTTTACCCAGAATTCTGCTAAGTGTCCTGGCCTTAGCCGGGGATTCCACAATTACCAGATTTTTACTCATATCAGCTAGTCCACTCTCAATCTGTACTCCGCCCTGGATTCCCGGGCAAGGACAAAACTCATCGGCCCCATCTGCTTTACCATTCCCTTAATCTCCATCATGGCCAGACTGCTGCTGACCTGGGACACGGGCAGGCCGCTGCTGCGGCACACCTCGTCTATATGGACCGGCTCGGCACCGATATATTTCAGCAGCGCCGTTTCCGTCTCCGAAGCCGGAACGACCTCTTTAATTTCCATCTGGTGAGCAACCTCGCTCAGGCTGAGTTCCTCCAGGATATCACGGTAGCCGCTGACCAGCTTGGCCCCCTCCTGTATGAGGTGATTGGTGCCGACACTGGCCGGTGAGAGTATGCTGCCGGGAACAGCAAATACCTCGCGGTTCTGCTCCAGCGCAAGCTGGGCAGTGATCATCGCACCGCTGCTCTTGCCGGCCTCAACAACCAGTACTCCCAGGCTCAAACCGCTCATTATGCGGTTGCGCCGGGGAAACCTGTCGGCACGCGGTTTGGTACCGGGTGGATACTCGCTTATCAATGCCCCCTGCTCAGCGATACGGCTTGCCAGGCTGGCATTCTCCGCAGGATAGATGGTATCGAGTCCACAGCCGAACACGGCTATGCTCCTGCCACCGGCTTCCAGAGCCGCCCTGTGTGCTACCGAATCGATACCCCTGGCCAGTCCGCTGACTATGGTAATTCCGCTCCGGGCAAGGTCGGTGGTTATCTCTTCGGCTATCTGCCGGCCGTAAACCGTGGCCCGGCGGGTACCCACAACCGCCAGACACCATTCGTCCTCCGGCATTAGTTTACCTCTGACATAGATGAGCGGCGGACAGTCGTATACCTCCTTGAGCCGGGATGGATATCCCTCATCATGCCGGGTGAGCACCTCCATGCCCGAATCCTCGAGTTTCTCCATCTCCCTGTCCGGCTCGATATCCGGGCGCCGGGAGAGAATCGAGCGCACGGTACCGCTATCCAGCCCCGAGCGCCTCAGTTCACCGGGTCCGGCTCCCCAGGCGCTTCCAAGACTGCCAAAGTAATTCTCCAGCAGCCCGAACCGGTTGCGTCCGATACCGGGAATCAGGCTGAAGCCCACCCAGTATTTTAGCTCATCCCTGTTCACCGTGTTGCCGTACTCCTATCGGTCAAAATATTGCTGCCTTTCACGCGATACACGAAGCCATTCTAGCACAGAGATAAGCTATCGGAAACCCGGTGGTTTGTCAACCTGCCGTGCTGTATCAGGTGGGATAGATTAAAATTAAACAGAGTGAAACGGACGATTCAATCCGACCTACTTGCTTTAGCCGTCCTCATCACCTGAAAGAATTGGCGGAGAGAGTGGGATTCGAACCCACGGTAGCCAAAGGCTACACTCGCTCTCCAGGCGAGCCTGATAGTCCACTCCAGCATCTCTCCATATTCCTCGGAAGGCTTTTATTAAACTAAATGCGATAACGTATCCGGCGGAGAGGGTGGGATTCGAACCCACGCTCCACTGAACGTGGAGACCGCTTTTCGAGAGCGGCACCATAAACCACTCGGACACCTCTCCATGCACTTTTTCGTAGCTAAATTTTCGGTTTCTGAAATCCCTTTACTATACATAAATCAATTTTGCTACTAATTTGCTAATAATTCCTTTTCAATACCCTTATTTTCACCACTGCCATTATACTTAGGAGATAACATTTTTTCAAAGCTCTCTGCTGCTGCTTGCTGGAGCAATGGGAAATGCGCCCTGACATAGCGGTAGTTACCGTGAATAACGGATTATCGCTCTGATACTATTCGATACGGTCGGGTCGGTATCGGGGGTAAAATCACACCGGCCATATCTACTCCACTGGTTTGTTAACCAGGCTTTACGAAGCCAGCGCCGGTATTGTATGCTGGCCAGAACAGTGCTGGGTACCAGGAGTACAGATTGTGGTCTGGTTGAAGTTTGCCGCCTCCATCGCCATCATCCTCTTCGCCGGTACAAAACTCGCCCGCTACGGGGATGCCATCAGCGAGAAAACCGGCTTGGGCCGGATATGGATAGGCCTGCTGCTGCTGTCAGCAATTACGTCAATGCCAGAACTGATTACCGGAGTAAGCTCGGCTTCCCTGGTAAAACTTCCCGATATGGCAATGGGAACCCTCCTGGGGAGCTGCCTTTTCAATCTCATGATACTGGCCATACTGGACATGGTATACAAACCAGCACCGATTCTGGGCCAGGTGAGCACGGGTCACATTGTCTCAGCAGCAACTGCCGTTTTTATCGCTGCCGTGGTCGCGGGTGGAATAAATCTGGGAGAGCGGTTCCCGCAACTTGCCTTCGGCTGGGTCAACCTCTTCGGAATATTGCCCATGGTTATCTACCTGGCCGGCTTATACTGGGTATTCCGCCGGGAAAGAAACCGCCACAACGAGCCATTATTACCGGAACCCTTCCAATACCAGAAGCTGCCCACCAGGACGGTTTATCTGCGCTTTGCCCTATCGGCAGCCGCCGTCATCGGTGCCGGGATATGGCTATCCTATATCGGTGAAGAAATTGCCCTTACCTACAACCTGCAAACCAGCTTCGTCGGCACCCTCTTCCTGGCCATTACCACCTCAATGCCCGAGCTGGCCGTCACCCTGGCCGTCCTGCGCCTGGGAGCGCTGGACATGGCAGTTGCCAACATACTGGGCAGCAATATGTTTAACCTGGCCCTTATTACGCCGGTGGATATAGCCTACCGCAGAGGCCCCGCTCTCGCCGCCATATCGCCCAGCCAGATGGTCACCGTACTGCTTGTAATCCTGATGAGCCTTCTGGTAATCATCGGAATCCGTACCCGTCCACAGCACAGGATTTTATCCCGGGTCAGCTGGTATTCCATCGCTCTGATAGCTCTGTATATATTCGGCATTTACTACATATTTGTCTCCGGCCAGATGGCAGTCTAATTATTTACCAGCGGTGAAAGTTCTGTTATAATTACTTGCTAATTACTGAATAACTACCCTGCGGTAAGGGAGAGCTTGCTCCGGAACCTTTGTTTCCATCCCTGTTAAACAGCAGATTGATGCGAAAAAGTTCTGCAGAAAGGGGGGTGTTCTATGCCTGCTGAAAACATAACAGGCAGCGTGCAAGGGATTGAGGCTGAAGCCGAAAAAACACTCGAAGATGCTCGCAAAGAGGCCGCCGAAATTATGCGGCAAGCCAAGGAAGAGGCCAGCAAGATCGCCGATTCAGAAGTTTCCCTGGACGATATAACGGGGGAGCGCGAGCACATCCTTGCTGACGCCAGGAAAAGGGCAGACAAATCGCTTGAGGAATCCAAAAAGCAAGCATCCGACATCAGGGATACCGCCGGCCAGAAAAAAGATGAGAGTATCAAGCGCATAGTAAATATCGTTAGTGGAGCTGCCTCGAAATGAAACCGCCGATTATCATCAACTCCCCCGAGTCGATGGTGAAGGTAAGACTGGTTACCCTCAAGGATTATTCCGAAAAAACCCTGAAAACACTGCATCAAACAGGGGTTCTGCACGTCGAAGAGTCCCGGGAACTGGAGCCGGTGGACAGGGCTGCCATAGAAAACCAGCGTAAAGAAACCTCCGAGCTCGCAACGCTGGTCAATCATATGCTTGCCTACCTCACCAAACAAGAGGAGGTTACACCGGAAGAAGACGTCGATGTAATATACACCCGGCCATTTTCCGAAATCAGCCGGGAAGTAAGATCTATTCAGATTTACCTAAATGAATCAGAAGGTGTTAAGGATCGCGGCAAATACTATGATGATACCGGAGTAATTAAAGATATGTTTCAAAATCATATCCTGCAGGTTTTATCACTGATAGCAATGGAAGAACCTGAAAATCTAAGTGCTGAAGAAATTTCTGAGAAAAAAGTTGAGGTTTTCAAAGAAATGGCTGACAATGATTTAAGTGACATAGATAAACACATTGTCCGGGGACAGTATGATTCAAATACTGTAAATGGAGAAAAGATCGAGGCCTATCGAGAAGAAGATGAAATTGATCCCAACTCTAAGACAGCAACCTTTATGGCCCTTAAATTATTTTTAAATAATGAGCGCTGGCGTAATGTTCCCATCTACCTTAAATCAGG
>JAWOBD010000099.1:0-15214 GCA_046498175.1 Dehalococcoidales bacterium
AGCTAATAGATTGAAGAGCAATAATTTAATAGCAACTATGTGTTAAAAGGCAAGAAGCTCTGGGTTGTAATTCCGGCCACATCTAGCCATTCCTATTTTTACCTTCGATTCTCAGCAAAGGAATAATAAAGACCACACAAGCGGTGAGAAACACAATGCTACCCAAGAGCATTAAGATATCAGCAGATTTGATAGATGATAATATAAAAAACACAGCACAAACTATAAAAAGAATCCAACCTATGAGATGGAACTTCCTTTCTTTGCCCTTTTCTTCATAAGACATTACTTTAACCAATCCGATATTGAATTGCCAGACTCAGTATTCTAGTTGTGAGAAAGGATCAAAGTACATTGTAAATCAAAAAGTGGCAGCGGCCGGATTTGAACCAGCGACCAAGGGCTTATGAGTCCCCTGCTCTACCACTGAGCTACGCTGCCAACAGGCAGAATATAGCATACACGTACCGGGCTGTCAATTTCATGGAGTAGCTGACGTATATTCCCATTTTATGTGATATTTTCCCGCAATTAAGATATCCCTTTATACTCAAACCATTGCATCAGCCCCGATAATGGACTATTATTCTCACATAGAACATTCATCAGGGCTATTATAGACCGGGAAGGCGCTGGCATTGTCGTTAGACCTCGACAGAATATATCCCCAGGTCGGGGATATGGTATCCAGGCTAAAGGCCGATTCGGCCTCAAGGCAGGAGCGGCTCAAGGCAGCGCTGGATACCCTTGCCAAAAACGCAGAGAATCCGGACACTCTGGCCAGGAAAATCGAAGCCAGCCACACCACCTGGCTGGTTGCCGGCCTGGTAGAGGGGATGGATAAGCACACCGGGCCACGGGATATTCCTTCCGAATTCACGGTACTGGCGACTGACGGCTCCCACATCGATGTGGACCGCCACCGCTCCCCAAGGTGCTACCTGATAAACATCGGCTCGGTATCGCTGCGGTATGGCAGCCAGCCCGATGCAGTGCTCGATAGCATGCCCCGACTCTATTCGAAGGACGAGGACCTGGTTATCCGCCCGGAGGGAGAAAGAAACCGCGAGCAGTTGATAGAAGGCACCCTGCTTGGCATCAAGCGCGGCGTGGACGAGTTTTGCCGACTGGCCGAGGTCGCCGAAGCGACCTCAGGGGAAACGCCCGTCCTGGCACTATCCGACGGCACGCTCGTTTTCTGGGGGCTTGAGGCCTACCCCGACTTCGTCACCGAGATAATGCTGGAAAGAGGTATCATCCGCCACTTCAACAGGATAAAGAAGCTCAACTCGGTCGAGGGCAAGGCAGCCCTCGCCAGCTACATCAGCTTTCCCCGCAGCACAGAGGTGGTCAATACCCTGCGGATTGCCCTCTGTCCCCATGACATCGTGGACACCGACGTTCGCTGCAAAGA
The DNA here is from genome assembly GCA_046498175.1 of Dehalococcoidales bacterium. Lineage (GTDB taxonomy): Bacteria > Chloroflexota > Dehalococcoidia > Dehalococcoidales > UBA5760 > UBA5760. Next base: position 1,415 of record JAWOBD010000099.1, read on the forward strand.
ATGCCAGGATAGGCAGTGCGAAGCAGTCACCGGCGTCAGGGACCGGGACATTTTCTCGAACCTGCTGGGCAACGGAGAGAGGTCGGCCCTGTTTATGAGCGGCTCCAAAATAGTGGGAAGGAAATACCCCGATGAGCACCGCGTCTATTTTTTCTACCTGAAGGTGGACGATGAGACGGCCAGGGTAGAGGTACCGAAATGGGTGGCAACGGACGATAGCCTCCTGGAGCTTACGCACTCCCTGGTTCTGGACCAGTGCCAGCGGGGGCAGGGATACCCCGTGTCTCTCAGCGAAGCGCACGAACAGGCGGTGGTGACGGGCGCAGACCGGGAAAATTTCTGGCGGCTGGTCGAGTCAGCGATGGTGGACGAAAAGCTCCCCAGCTCAAGCTCGGCCAAGAGCAGGAGCAAGAAGACCCGCTGGCTATAGCATTCCTTTATCCAGCAAGAAAGTCCCCGGGGAAGCGGCGCCACTACACATACTACACTAAAATGATTTATTATTATATGAGTATGGAATGGAGAATAGAGCGATGAGTGATTCACATCGTGTAGGCGAGGTTATCGAGGCCAGCTCCACCGAATTTACCGCCCAGTGCTACGAGCTCTACGGCTCACCCCCACTGGGAAGCCTTATCAGGACCGGAGACAATAGCCTCGCGCTATACGGGGTAGTCTACCAATCAGAAACCACCAGCCTCGAGCCGGGGCGGCGCCCCATTGCCCGGGGCAGAGATGAGGATAGCGAAGAAGCGGTTTACCGCTCCAACCCGCAGCTACTCAAGCTTCTCAAGAGCGAGTTCCGTGCCCTAGTAGTCGGACACCGGCAGGACGGAAAAACGAGTTACTACCTGCCACCCCAGCCGGCGCGTATCCATGGCTTTGTTTACCCCTGTTCACCTGAAGAGATAAGAGATTTCGGGCAGTCCTTGGCTTTCCTCAGTATCCTGATCAATGCCACACTGCCCATCTCCACGGAGGAGCTTACCGGCGCCACACTGCGCCAGATAAGCCGGGAACAGGATGACCCGCGCCGCTTCCTGGTATCCGCCGGCAAGGAGCTTGCCCTGCTGATTGGAAGCAATCTCAACCAGCTCAATGCTATTCTGGGAAGGATTAGGCCATGACGGACGGTGATATCGACCTGATAGGTCAGGAAAACGAAGACAGGCTGGGTATCGTTACCTCGGGCTCCCTGAATTCAGGGGTAGAAGCACGGCTGGACGGCTCCGCATCAGTGGAAGACATCGCAGTGGGGCGCTACGTTACCATCGAGGGCAAGAAGCGCCGTTTTTTCGGCATGATTACCGATATCAGCCTGGGGGTGGTCGACCAGAAGCTCACCGTTAGCCCTCCCGACATCTCCGACCCCTTCATCGCCGAGGTCCTTTCCGGCACCAGCACCTACGGAAAACTTCACATCTCACCCTACCTGACCATAGGCGGCGATGCCACCATCCTGACGGAAGGGCCCCAGCCGGTCAAGACTATACCCTCGCACTTCTCGCCGGTCAAGCCGGCCTCACAGCAGGACGTGGAGATGGTTTTCGGCAAAGAGGACGAGAAAAGGTTCTGGATAGGAAACCCTCTCGATATGGAGACCAGGCTATGTTTGGATATGGAGAGGCTGGTGGAGCGCTCGAGCGGCATATTCGGCAAGAGCGGCACGGGCAAGACGTTCTTTACCCGGCAGCTTCTCATCGGGATGCTGCAGAAATCAAAGGCAGTAAACCTTATATTCGATATGCACAGCGAGTACGGCTGGGAGGGCAAGAGCGAGCAGGGGCTCAAGGTCAAGGCGCTTAAGCAGCTCTTCCCCGCCAAGGTAGCCGTCTATACCCTCGACGAGGCAAGCTCGAAGCGAAGGGGAGTGCAGACCGACTTCACCGTCAGCATCGGCTACGATGACATCGAGCCGGCGGATATGGTCCTGCTCCGCCAGACGCTGAATCTGACCGAGCCCGCCATCGGCGCCGTGTACCAGTTCCGGGAACGGTTCGGCAGAAACTGGCTGGAGGAAGCCTCCCGGCCGGCCAGCTCCGACGATACCCGTGAATTGCTCAAGGAGCTGAATATCCACGAGAGTACGTTCCAAAACCTGCAGAGAGGGCTGGCAATCATCAAGCGGCTGCCCTTCACCAGGCAACATGCACCGGCCGATGCAGTCGCAACCATCCTCGACCACCTCAACAGAGGCATCAATGTCGTCCTGGAATTCGGCAGGTGTAACGATATCACAGCCTACGTGCTGGTGGCCAATCTGCTCACCCGCCGCATCTATGGCCAGTACCGGGAGATGACAGAAAAGGCGATGGCGGAAAACTCCGCCGGTCCACAGCCCCTGGTAATAACCATCGAGGAAGCGCACAAGTTCCTCAACCCGGAGGTGGCAGCCCAGACCATCTTCGGCACCATTGCCCGCGAGATGCGCAAGTACAACGCCACCCTGCTCGTAATCGACCAGCGCCCCAGCGGCATCGACGACGAGATTATGTCCCAGGTGGGGACAAAGGCTACCTTTCTGCTCGATAACGAGCGGGATATCGATAGCGTGCTCTCCGGTGTGTCCGGCAAGAGTGAGCTCAAATCCGTACTGGCCAAGCTGGCTTCAAAGCAGCAGGCGCTCGTCTTCGGCCACGCAGTACCGATGCCGGTAGCCTTCCAGCCCAGGGAGTACGGCTCCAGAGAATCCTACCGGGACTTCTTCCCGGGCGACAGTATCGAACCCGACAAGCAGGCCGAGCAGGATATCGAAGAGCTCTGGGATTAGGCTCAACCCGGAATTTAGGAGCAAGACACGTTGGAGAGAAAAAAGGTCGGTCTGGCACTGAGCAGTGGAGGCTCCCGCGGGCCAGCCCATGTCGGTGCCCTGGACATCCTCAAGAAAAACGGCATCCCCATCGATATGATTTCCGGTACCAGCATCGGGGCGGTTGTCGGCGCGTTTTATGCAGCGGGAAAGAGCATCGCTGAAATAACGGATACCATGACCGAACTCAAGCAGACCAAGCTACTATCCTTGACCGATTTTACTATTCCAACCAGCGGCCTCATCAAGGGGCACAGGATACAGCGCTGGGTGAAGTCAGTCATCGGCGATATCAGCTTCAGTGACCTGAATATACCTTTCGCCTGCCTGGCCACAGACATCATCACCGGGGAAGCGGTAGTATTAAAAGACGGGCCGGTAGCACCAGCGTTGAGGGCAAGCGTATCCATACCGGTTATCTTCACACCGGCCAAGCTCAACGGCCGCTACCTGCTCGACGGCATGCTGGTAGAACCGATACCGGTAAGGGTGCTCAGGGAAATGGGTGCCGATATAATCATCGCGGTAAACGTGCTGCCCTATATGGGAGGTAAAACAAGCATGGGTAGTAGCTGGGAAAAGGACAAAAGGAAAAAGCCCAATATATTCAGCGTCATAACACGGATGATGTACATCGTGGGTTACCAGTCGGTACAGTCCAACATCCGGGAAGCGGATATCGTTATCACTCCCGAGGTAGGACACATATTCCCCGGCTACTTCAACCGGGCTGAGGAGTGTCTCCTCAAGGGGGAAGAGGCAGCCAGGCTATCCATCCCCGAGATAAAGAGGACGCTGGAAATCTGAAAAAGTCCGCTTCGCTACCCTGAACCAATTTCCTTTAAAACCAAAAATTGACAGTCTGCTGTCAATACATTATAATTATTGCAAATAATAAGCATTAGCGAAAAAGAATATGGCGATCAAAAAGGCAAATACAGATATAAAGGGGAAATCTCTCAGCTCGGCAGGGCTCAGGATGACGAGCCAGCGGGCGATAATAATGGACATCATCAACCGCGGTGATACGCATATGGATGCCGATGAGGTCTACAACCAGGCCCGGCAGATACAACCCAATATCAGCCTGTCAACGGTCTACCGCAACCTGAACACGCTGAAGGACCTGGGGCTGATACAAGAGCTTCACTTCAACGATTCCCACCACCACTACGAGGTGAAACCACCTACCGAGCACCAGCACCTGGTCTGCCTGAGCTGCGGCAAGGTTATCGAGTTCGAGTGCAAGCTATGCAGCAGGATGAAAGAGGAGATCGCCCGCGAGGAAGACTTCGAAATAACCAGTGCCGAAGTCCAGCTAACCGGATACTGTGCCGATTGCCGTAAAAAAGGTAGCGACCTCGATCAGACTTGAGCCGTATACATACAGGAGAAAATAACTAGATGGAGATAAAAGCGCTGAACGAAATGAAGACCGGCGAACAGGGAACGATAAAAAAGGTGGGCGGCAGCGGCCAGGTCCACAGGCGTATCCTGGATATGGGGGTTATCCCACCGGCAGAAGTCACGGTGGAGAGAATTGCCCCGATGGGGGACCCGATATGGATAAGAATCCGCGGCTACCAGCTATCACTTCGCAGGGAAGAAGCAGTGAATATAATGGTTGGGGTGGAGTAGATGAGCGCAAAACACCTGCCGCTATCAATGATCAACCCCTCCGAAAGGGTTAAAGTCACGGAAATAAGGGGTGGCCATGGGCTTTTGCAGAAGCTGGCCGATATGGGGCTTACACCTGGAGTGAATCTCAAGGTTATCAACAGCCAGAAGCCCGGCCCGATACTTATCGATTTACGAGGTTCGCGGCTTGTCCTCGGACACGGCGTAGCCCAGAAGGTAATGGTGGATATAACGGACAATGGCTAAAGAAATGACCATAGCCCTGGCCGGTAATCCCAACTCGGGAAAGACCACGGTTTTCAACAACCTTACCGGCACCCGTCAGCACGTGGGCAACTGGCCCGGGGTAACCGTGGAAAAAAAGGAGGGCATATACCGCTACCATGACTATACCGTAAAAGTGGTTGACCTTCCCGGCGTCTACAGCCTGACCACATACTCACCGGATGAGGTAGTGGCACGAAACTTCATCCTAGAGGGTGCACCGGACGTGGTGGTAAACATCGTCGATGCCTCGAACCTGGAAAGGAACCTCTACCTTACCATCCAGCTTATCGAGCTGGAGGCAAACCTGGTAATAGCGCTAAATATGATGGATATAGCAAGATCCCGCAATTACCACATCGATATCGACAGTCTCAGCCACGAGCTGGGCGCGCCGGTTGTGCCGATGGTAGCGCGGGACAGAGAAGGCAATGCCAGGTTACAGCAGGCAATAACGGACGCCTTCGAGGGCAACACCGGACTGGAAAAGATAAAGCTATTCTACGGCAGCGAACTGGAGGAACACATCAATGAACTGGAAAACCTTATCTCCAGTGACCGGGAGCTGTCACGGCGTTTTCCACCCCGCTGGCTGGCCATAAAGCTGCTGGAAGAGGACCAGGAAGTACTGGAAAAGATTGGAACGGTAAATGAACCGTGAAGATATCCTCAGAGCCAAAGAAAAGAGCCTGCACCATCTCAGGGGAATACTCGGCGATGATGCCGAGACGGTAATCGCCGGCGAGAGATACGGCTTCATCAGCGGCCTGCTCAGGGATATCCTTAAAAAGCCCGAGGTAGAGCAGGCCACCACCTCGGACAAAATAGATAGGGTGCTCGTTCACCGTATCTGGGGAATCCCCATCTTCCTGAGCATAATGTACGGGATGTTCCAGTTCATCTTCACCGTCTCCGTACCCCTTATGGATCTCATCGATACCGGATTCGGCAGTATTGCCCGGATGGCACAGGATATCTCCCCAGCCTGGTGGGGATCGCTGCTCAGCGATGGCATCATCGGGGGAGTCGGCTCGGTACTGAGCTTTATTCCACCGATATTCCTCCTTTTCATCTCCATTTCCATCCTGGAAGACTGCGGATATCTTTCTCGGGCGGCTTTCGTTATGGACCGGGCCATGCACAGGATAGGGCTGCACGGCCGCTCTTTCATTCCGATGATACTGGGTTTCGGCTGCACCATACCTGCGATTATGGCCTGCCGGACCATAGAAAACCCCAAAGACAGATTGACCACGATGCTGGTCACCCCCTTTATGTCCTGCGGAGGACGCCTGCCCATATTCGTCCTTCTCGCCGGGGCCTTTTTCCCCGCCCATGCCGGCCTGGTCGTTTTCCTGATGTATATTATCGGTATCGCCGTCGCCGTCTTCAGCGCCTGGATGCTGCGCAAGACCCTGTTTGCCGGAGAGTCCGGGCACTTCGTCATGGAGCTGCCGCCCTATCGCTTACCGACTGTACAGGGCGCGGTAATCCATATGTGGGAGCGGGGGAAACACTTTCTGCAGAGAGCAGGCACCCTTATCTTCGTCGCGGTGGTAATAGTGTGGCTTTTAGCCAGCCTCCCCTTGGGCGTGGAATACGGCAGTTCAGCCAGTGTCCTGGGCAGAATTGGTGAAGCGATTGCGCCGGTATTCACCCCCTGCGGCTTCGCCCAGTGGCAGGCGGCAGCCAGCCTGGTCTTCGGCTTTCTGGCCAAGGAAATAGTAGTGGGCAGCCTGGGCGCTATATTCGCCGTCGGTGAAGCCGGATTGGGCGGCGCAATGATATCCCAACTGGGCTGGACACCACTGGTCGCCTTCTCCTTTATGATTTTCACCCTCCTCTACATACCCTGCGTCGCCAGTATCGCCACCATCAGGAGTGAATCCTCAGCAAAGTGGGCCTGGTTTGCCGTCGGATACACCTGCGCAGTAGCTTGGATAGCCTCCACCATCGTTTACCAGGCGGGCAGTTTCATCCTGAGCGGATGAAAGCATTATCGCGATGATTCTATCCAAAGGCGCCCAGCATCCTCAAACCAAGGTAGAGCATCACGCCGACAAATATATAGCGCAGCGCTCTTGCAGGCATCCGGTGAGCATATTTTGCCCCGAGCTGTGCCATGCCAATACTGGTTGCTGCCAGCAGCCCCCAGGTTTCCAGTTGAACATAACCCATCGAATGAAGCGGCAAGCCATAGGCGGCCTGCCCGTTGACAACATAACCTATCACTCCACCGATACTGGTAAACATTACGAAGGCAAGTGAAGTGGCCACAGCCTGGTGCATGGTAAACCTGAGCGCCAGCACCATTACCGGTACAGCCATAACGCCACCACCCAGGCCGACCAGGCCGCTGGCCAGACCAATAGGAGCAGCCCAGGCCGCCCAGAGCCAGGGATTGGCCCTGGGTTTTTCATCAGCAGATACCGGTCTGCGGATGAGCATCCCGATAGCCGCCGCTATCACTACGATACCGAAAGCAAGTTTAAGGCTGTCTCCGGGAAGAATGCAGGCCAGGCTCGCTCCCCCGTAGGCACCGGCCAGTCCTACTCCCCCCATGATAAGGGCCGCTCGCCACCAGACCGCACCCTCTTTATGATGCCGCCAGGTACCGCTGGCGGCAGTGGGCACAATAACCATCATGCTGGTACCGAAAGCAAGCTTGATGGCGGTGTCCAGTGGCACTCCCATATCGACAAAAATGAGATACTGAACCGGCGTCATTATAAAGGAACCACCTACCCCCAAAAGGCCGCCGGCAAAACCAACGCCAGTTCCAGTAGCAAGAAGAATCATAATAAAGGCCGTGGTCATCCGTTCCTCTCTCTCTACGGATAATAGTTTAACACATAACGCGCCAGATAGGCCGTCACTCAAGTTGGGCAGATAAAGAAAAACCGTTGATCTTATTATGAATGGTGCCTATAGATTACAGACCTACTATATGGGCCCGCTCAATAATTCAGGTAATGTAAGATGCTATGACAGTACCATAAGGTATAGTTGATCCTGCTGGTAAAGAGTATGCACACTTTTATCCCAGCGATTACGTTGAACATATCGGCGAATAGGTAGGCCATTGGACATACGACAGACTAACCCAGCCACGCAGGGTAGGTTGGGGGGATCTTGCGGAAGGTAGAGAAGACTACGTCGCTTTACCGTCTCGGGCCTCTAGCTCGTTTGAATCTGGCAAAAGATATGACCACCCCAATCGCTAAAAAAGAATACGAACATTTGTCTGGCTGGCGTTCAGATTCGTCTAGACAATGGCAATATAGCATGGCATAATAAATGCATGACAAGTGAGCATGAGCCCATGGATACTTCAATAAACTCGCAGTATTCAGGAATTAGCGAGGGAGAGGGTCATGGTATAACCATTGGCCCTTTTACCGGCGGTAATGAGACAGAGTGGACCCGTTACCTGGAAAAATTACTTAAAAGCCAGTGCGGTCAATTCATAGGTATGCTCGAAGCTATAAACGAAGGGGTTGCCGTTATCGATCCCAAAAATCAGATAATCTTCATGAACCCCAGCATGGTACGCGAATTTGGTAGTGGTATAGGTGACAAATGCTATAAGCACATTTTTGGCCGTGACAGGCCATGCCGTGATATATGCAGGCTACCGAGCGTACTGGATGGAAATACGGAAAGATGGGAATACACCTTGCCCGATGGTCGCACCTACGATGTTGTTGCCTCCCCCTTCATGAGTACTGGAGGCGAACTTTGTGCGCTGGTTACTCTGAGAAATATCTCGATACACAAGCAATTTGAGATTGATCTCGTCAAAGTTACCCAATTAAAATCGGAGTTGCTAAAACAAAAAGCGGAACAACTAGAAAAGATATCCTGTGAAGTCGCCCGCCTGGAGGAAGAAAAGGTCCGTTTCGTGCGCTTTTTAGGTGTTGTAGCACATGACCTCCAATCCCCTCTTGTAGCCACGCAGACCTTCCTGTGGCAGGTTCTGGATGGCTTTACCGGTGACATCACACAGGAGCAACAAGACATACTGGAGAAGTGCAGTAATCGCATCGACAGGCTGATGCGGTTAATAAAGGACCTGCTCGACATACCGCGCATCGAGACCGGGCAGCTCGTTTCAGAGATGAAACCGATGTCCCTCTTGGAAATAGTTAAGGACTCAGCAGAAGAACTGGAGAGTCTGGCCCGTGATAAAGGTATGACCATTCAAATAGAGGCCCCCACGAAAATCGCGCAGCTTTTCGGTTCTGCCGCTCGAATACAACAGGTAGTAGAAAACCTGATAAGCAATGCCATTAAGTATTCTGATTCCGGTGATGTAATAGTGAAAGTCAGTGAAAAATCAAACGAAGTAAAGGTAGAAGTAATAGATAGTGGAACGGGCATATCTTCCAAGGATTTAACACACGTATTCGACGATTTCTTCCGTGCTAAAGCTACTGCACAACGCGGAACCGGGCTGGGTCTATCCATATGCAAGCGCATAATCGAAGCCCATAGCGGCAAAATCCGGGCGGAAAGCCCTTGTCTGGAAACAGGTAAGGGAAGCAAATTTAGCTTTACGCTTCCCAGAAAAGAAGCAGGTAAGAAGCGGAGGAGTAATAAAGGCACCAAAAAAGCTATCAAAAAATGAAAGGAGTAATACTGTTATGAGTAAGACGCCAAAGATCCTGGTAGTTGATGATGACGCAGAACTGGTACAAGTTATGAGTAACACGTTGAGAAGTAAGCTCTATGATGTAGTAGTGGCTTATAATGGCAAAGAGGGCCTGGAAAAAGCAAAAAAGGAAAGGCCCGACCTGATTCTTCTGGATATAATGATGCCCGTGCAGGATGGATTCGGCGCTGCGGAGGGATTTAAGAAGGATGAGGCGCTATCCAAAATACCGATTGTAGCCATAACCAGCTTTTCTGAATCAATGGGACAGCCCTTTGACTATCAGTTTGACGAGTATATCAATAAACCGATCCGGGCAAAGGATTTACTTAATGTAGTAGCCAAATATCTTAAAAAGGAGCCCGAGTAAAGATATCGTTATCCGTTATTCTGTCGCTTGTTAAATAGCAATTAGAAGCCCAGTCTTTACCGCTAGTATCATCCTGGTCAGCTGGATTTTATTGTGTTAAAGAATAAGGAAATCATAACTTTTTTCATTGGTAGGAGAACCATAACTATTCATTGGAGACGAAAGGTTACATAGCAAAATGGTTAAAAGACGGGTGATGTTTGACTACCCCAAGGAAGCAATATCGGAACCGGTAATATATACCTTGAGCTGTGATTTTAATTTAACCACCAATATAGGGCAGACAAATATTACAGGAGATAAGGGCTGGGTTATCCTTGAGATTGAGGGGAAGGAAGAAGACATTGAAGCTGGCATTTCCTGGGTTACTTCCCGTGGCATAATAGTCAAACAAGCATGACAGAACCAGTAGGGGGGAAGTAAAAATTAAAAAAGCTGATGTTGTAACCGTTGGTGTTGATGCTGTATCGAATGTATAACCTGCAGAAAAAGCCAGGCTGAAAATAGGGCTCACCAGGGCAATTCCCGTTGACCGCCATATGCATACCATAAATGGTGAAAGCATTTTTTTCTGCGGCGAGTTAAGCCGTCTGATGTTGACGTCTATTGCCAAAATCAGAATAGCAGAGACCAATCTGTTCGATATGTGTTGCTCCAATCCTGGAGCAATCAGGGTTTTCTGTAAAGCATTATATATTCAAAACCATAGCTAAAGCTCCCTGATTTCAAGTGCGATTCAAGAGCTGATTGCCATATAAACCCGGTTATATATATAATTACTGGTAATAAGCGGGGCTGTAGCTCAGTTGGGAGAGCGCCTCCTTTGCACGGAGGAGGTCAGGGGTTCGAATCCCCTCAGCTCCACCATTTTGGCCGAAATAAAGAACGTTATTCTTTTCCTATGATATACCCCAAGTTTAAGGGGTGTCTTACTACTGCCCATACTCTTCCATCTCGTTCCGTGTATTCAGAGCTATTATTAAGCTTTTTTACTTTATTATTGCTTCGCTGCTTTATCCTCCGCTATAATGAACATAGTTCATCGCTCCTATAAGAGTCACAATTCGCTTTTAGAAAGTATCCGGTACATGAACTCTCTCATCCACTTTTTCTGTTACCCAAGAAATCTGTATAGTGCAAGTTGGCTGATTGTTATGCTACCATATGATTCAAACGGGCTTTCAGGCAAGACTGAGCACCAATTTCAAGTTTCCCTGTCTTGCCCACTAATTCCCACCAGGTTCAGCTATAAGGTTACGCCGTAGCAAGCAAGCACCCCGTCAAAGGTAATCCTGACTTCGGCCATTGCCTTCCGGTCATATTCCCGAGGGCATTTTGCTTTACCGACAATATCAAGTACTTGGGTCCGGAATAGATCGATATGAAATCAGGAATAGCAGGTAAACAGCACCCGGTAATATTCGCCATTTTGCTATTTGTTGCAGCCCAGGTAATCACCATCGCGATTGCTTCCCAGGAAATTTCGTTCCTGCAAACCAACAATATCTATATGCCGACCCAGCCCGAGCAGCCAGTCTCCGTATGGCCCGGCCCGGCGACATCACCCTCAGGAGAAGTCACCCATACGCCAGCCTATTCATCGCTCGGGCCGATAGTAATCTACTTTTTTGCCGTGACCGCAGGCGTCGCGATACTACTTACCCGCATCCCCGTGTCAGCCCTGGGCCTGGCACTACGAATTCTCTTTGCCTTCCTCTTCGGCTGGGGAGCTTTCATCGCCTGCATTTTCTGGATGCCCGTGGCCGCAGCGATCGGCATAGCTGCCGGGATTGCCGTCCTCTGGTTCATGGTTCCCAGAGTGTGGTTCCACAACCTGGCCATGCTATTGCCGCTGGGCAGTATGGGCGCCGTGTTTGGCCACTTCATCAACCCCTGGACAGCCATGGCCATAATGGGAGCACTGGCAATATACGATTTCCTTGCCGTGCGTTTCGGCTTCATGCTGTGGATGACGGGAAAGCTATCCAAAGCGGGGGTAATACCGGCATTCGTCATTCCAAAGAATGCATCACAGTGGGGAGCCAACCTGCGGCAGGGCACCATCGCCAGAGTAGTAGAGCAGAAACCAGCCGAGCGGAGCTATTCCCTGCTGGGCGGAGGCGACATAGCTTTTCCCTGCCTTCTCACAGCCTCGGTCTATTTCGCGCGCGATTTGACCACGGCATCCATTATCGCCGCCTTTACTCTGGGAGGACTGATGCTCGCATATCTCTTTCAATCCATCGTCTTCAAGGGTAAGGCTGTACCTGCACTGCCGCCTATAGCAGCGATGGCGCTGGCCGGACTGCTTATCATTTATTAGCCAGGCAAGCAAACGAGGGGAAGTGGTAAATTTTAACCGAAACATGGTAAAAGCCCTGGCTGATATTTCCTAAAAGGTGTAAAATATGGGATTCTATCCGAAACAATAACCTTTTCGTCATTACAGCGTTAATAATATAGTCAGTAACAAAGGAGTGTGTAAAAATCGGTTATGAGGAAGCCAGAACCCGGAAATAACAATCTAAAAGAGCTGAAAAGACCGCCCGGGAAATGCCCGAAATGCGGTGGCAGCTGCTTTTTATATCATGAGGACGGCTGGCAATGCTTCAACTGCATGAAGGTTATTTACAAATACCCGCCGTTGCCCTATTCCAAACAGGAAAGTAGTGAAATATAAGGCTCAGGCTGTCCGGATTATCAGGTAGAACAATAAATCTTTCTCAAGCCTCCTTTATCCGTGGACGCCCTGTAGCGGTAGCAATTACTTCGGTTTCGATATGCTGACGGGTACCGTAAACCCGCGCCGTCCGGTCGTGCTGTGCGATATGAACTCCTACCACACCGGAGCCAGCCCGATGAGCCCGGTTTCGAGCCAGGCGAGATACAGTGCGCCTGGCATAAGATACGGCCTCATCCAAGCTTTGGAAATCGCGAGCCCCAAAGGGTAAATACACCCTGTAGAACTTGTTTTCTCCCAAATGTTTTATCAGGGCGTGTACCGTTTGCACCACCCCGCTCGCCACCGCACCAATGGCGTTGGCTACCTCGGCGTGTTCCGGCACATACAACCGTGTCCTCAGTTTCTCAGCCAGAATTGATAGATAGGTGGCAGCTGGTGCACCGATGCCGATAACAGGCCGGCGCAAAGATAAAGCCACTGAGATCGTCTCCAAATCCCCGGCGCCCAATGCCTGGTCAACAAACAGGCGACCGAGGCCGGACCAGCCGCTTTCCGGGAAACCTCCCTCTTCAACAAGAGCACTTTTTATCAGGGCGCGTCCGGCCTGTACCACAACCTGCTGAACCACCCTCCGGCAGAAATCATCCCTGCTGATATCCAGACGCCGGGCCCACACTTCTGCACCCAGCTCTGCTGCCTCTAAAGAGCCAACACGATGCTGGCCAAGTACGTGAACGGCATCAGTAGGTGTGAAGCCACTTCCCACAACCAGACCACGTCCGGTAAGATGCTCTATATCCATCCTCAGAGTCACCAAGCTTTTCAGGCTATCAAATAGCCACTTCAAGGAAGCCGGCCCATCACCAAGTTGTTCCCATATCCTTCGCTGGCTTGAGGTAATACTGCTTCCGTCGGCTCCAAGTGACCGCTCACGCATAATAAAGCGTCCCGCATTATTGTTGGTATCCTCAGACATCTGAATTCGCAGGGTATCGATAACCATCGGGTGCTCCTGTGCCAGATAGCAGAGAGGGATCACGCGATTTGGACCGATAGACATCCTGCCGGATTTATCAAGGCGCACCTCGCTATCGCCTCCGAGACCAGTAGTGTGCACATCCACAGCTTCAACCATGGTCCGGAAACCACCCACCCTGGCCCCTTCTTCTTTCAGGGCTGGAGCGCCGTTGCGCAATGCCGCGATATCGGTGGTAGTACCACCCATATCGATTACAAATACATCTTCTAAATCAGACAGATATCGCGCACCGATTGCACTCGCTGCCGGTCCGGACAGAATGGTCTCCACCGGACGTTCGAGCACCTGCCAGCCTCGTGTGGGCCCCTGATCAAGTTTAGGCCTGGGTGGAATGTGTACTCCTGTT
>JAWOBD010000108.1:0-4317 GCA_046498175.1 Dehalococcoidales bacterium
TTATACTTGAAATAGGGCACAGGATCAAGCAATCCGAGCTTATCGGCAATACATTTATTATGCCCGTAATCCGCATGCCGGTCCAAGGGTAGATGGGCAGCAAATGCCGCTACCGAGCAATACATTGAATATTGCTCCGAACTGGCCGAGGTACTTCCGGGTGATATCAATCATGTTTATCTAACCACTTCTGGCTCTGAATCTACCGAGGTTTCGACTCAGATTGCGAGACACTACTGGGATTCCGTTGGCCAACCAGGGAAATATAAGATTATCGCCCTAAACCGTGCCTATCATGGCGGCACCCTCCTAAGTAGAAGCCTCACCGGAAGCCAAGTTGGTATGGGGTCATTTGGACGCCGGGTTCCTGAAGTAGTTAAGGCACCTAACTACATGTGTCCACGGTGTGCTTTCGGACTCACCTACCCTGAGTGCGATATGGCATGTGCCAGATTCATCGAGAGTATCATTGAGCAGGAAGGGCCAGAGACAATATCCTGTTTGATAGCAGAAGTCGCTCTGGGCAACGGGGGGGTATTCTGGCCTCCAGATGAATGGTGGCCAATGGTGCGAGAAATAACAAAGAAATACGATATATTACTGATTGCCGATGAAGTTCAAACCGGTTTTTGCCGTACAGGCAAGTTCTGGGGTGTAGATCATTTCAACGTTGTGCCAGACATTTTAAATATGGGTAAGGGAATCAACAGCGGGTTTTTGCCCTGCGGGGCGGTTGGCGTAAGAGACGAGATTATAGATGCCTTCCCGAAAGGACAGCCTTTTAAGGGCTATATCACTCAGGATGCCAATGCTCTGGTCGTCGCTTCCGCGAGAGCCGCTTTAAAAGTGTATAAAGACGGAATGGCAGAGAGAGTCGCCAAGCTGGGAGACCATCTCAGCGAGCGACTGAAGAACGAATTCCAACCCTTGCCGTGTATAGATGACATCTCCGGAAAAGGTCTATACAATTCATTTGCAATTAAGCTCAACAAAACTACCGGTGGACCCTATAATGTAGCTGAAACGGCCAAAGCCAGAGACTTTTTGGCCACCGAGGCACTTAGAGAGGGCGTTCTGCTTGGCACTTGTGACGGCTATCCCAGGCGAGAGCCAATTGTGCCTCCCTTTATCATAACCGAGGAACAACTGGACAAGGCTCTCGATGTTACCCGGTGTATTATGGAAGGTATGATGAAGAGCTAGACGCATCATAATTTCGATAAATATAACCCTGCTTCTATTAATAACACACGGCCATCCAGACAGTTGATTAGCGCAGGCTATCAAGGAGGGGTGGTTGTGTGTTTCGTGGAGCATGTCACTTTAGATATGTATGCTCGGTGAAATTTGTTTTAGCACATCTTTCTTATCCGCTATAACCCAGACGGACAAAACCTACACCTTATTCCCCCACCAGTTTGACAGTGAAAAAGCATATGTTATATGGTGTTGGTAACATTAAAAACTTTCAATAAACTGATATACAGTTTCAAATCACTAAAATCTCGCTTCCATAAACAGGTTTTCATAACAATCCCCTGATGAAATTTTCCCAGATGAATAATCTCCTCTCGCCCGATCCGGGAATATATTCCGCAACACACGTAGTTTTAATCAGCCGAATACCATCCAACAGGTAAATATATATACCTGGTTGGATTGTCTGAAAAAGGAGGCCAAAATGATAACAGTTACAGACAAAGCCAAGCAAGAGCTAAAGAAGACACTATCCGACAATGTGGATACTCCAGGCGCCGGACTACGCCTAGTAGCACGTGAGGGCGGTCAACTCGGCCTAGGTGTCGATATAGAGAAGGCCGACGATGAAGTAGTTGAATTCGAAGGCTCCAAAGTATTAATAGTGGAAAAGAATCTAGCTGATACCCTTAATAAAATTACCCTGGATGTCGAAGATACCAAGGAAGGGAACAAATTGGTACTCCTAGAAGCATAACTGGGCTATCAAGTCCATCTGTCTCACCATCTTCTCCAGAAGTGCCGGGGTAAACCGATAATGTTGAAAATAAAGTGTCCTAAATGCGATACGGAAAGCGTCTTGTCCATTTGCCAGCCCGATTATGATGGGCCATATCGTTGCTGGAAATGTAGAGCCCTGTCCACGATTATAATCGAAAATGGTGAGCTCAAATCCTGCGAGCCACTGAACGAAGAGGAAACCCAAACCGAGTAAGATATTTCAATTCTTAAAAAGGGTCCCGGAAGAATAAGAGCTTACTCCAACATAAAACATAACCGGGCAGGGATAACAGAAGTGATTTTACCACCTCTCAATCAATCCTCCAAAGAGCGCGTTGTGGCCAGAGCAGAACTTTTCTAAAAGTTCCATTTGCTTTACGCATACAGATATTGCTACGTGAATGCCCGCGCTAAACGGCAAGTGAGCCAACCTTAAAGAGAATCATACAGACAATCCGCCGAACCATCATCCTGCAACGATTCACCTCCCACAGGATGCATATCGAATCGCTCTCTGCTATAGTGAATAGCAAGCATTGCCAGTAGACCCCCCGCAAAATAACTGCGTACGATTCCGTTAACAGCAGATAACTGGTCAATAAGGAGGCATAGTTGGAGCAGAACTTCGGTGCCAGAGTGTTATGGGTTGACCTTACCAGAGAAAAGGTAGAAGCGAAGAACTACGGTGAAGACATATTAAGAAAGTATATCGGAGGGGCCGGCCTGGCGGTGAAAATGCTCTGGGATGAGACCACGGCAGACACCGACCCTTTCGCCCCCGAGAACCCGCTAATATTTATGACCGGCCCTTTGACCGGCGTGGCAAGACAGAGCAGCCGCTATACCGTCAGCGGAATATCTCCGCTGACCGGTATTCTGGGAAGGGCTCATTCCGGCGGAAACTGGGCAGTCGAGCTAAGACATACCGGTTTCATGGGTATAATCATCAGGGGGCAAGCAGAGAAACCAGTATACCTCTGGATTAACAACGGAAAAGTGGAAATCCGTGATGCAGAGAATCTATGGGGAAGGGATACCTATGAGGTAGAAAGCCTTCTTAAAAAGGAGACCGATGATAAAGCCAGCGTAGCCACAATCGGTCCAGCCGGCGAAAGGCTGGTGAGGTTCGCCGCCATCATGAATGACGGCAAAAAAGGGAGAGCAGCGGCAAGGTGCGGGCTCGGTGCACTGATGGGCGTAAAGAAACTGAAAGCCGTGGTGGTAAGGGGAACCTCGAAAGTACCCATATTTGACAGGGCGAAGTTAAAGGACATCACCAGAAGGGCCTACGCATCCTGCCCAGTCCCGAAAGCCGACAGTTCTATTGAGGATTATATCGAAGAGATGAAACTTTC
The DNA here is from genome assembly GCA_046498175.1 of Dehalococcoidales bacterium. Taxonomy (GTDB): domain Bacteria; phylum Chloroflexota; class Dehalococcoidia; order Dehalococcoidales; family UBA5760; genus UBA5760. The sequence continues at coordinate 3,333 of JAWOBD010000108.1, forward strand.
CGTAACAAAGGGGCACCTGCCGGTAAAAAACTGGCAGGAGGGTACATTTGAACCCGCCTACAAATTCGTCGAAGACCTCCGCAATGCCAGGAGAGGCTATTGCAGGCTCTGTCCGTACTCGGACACAGAGTCGATGTACAACGCCAACGGCGAAAGGCATATGCTCTGGGAGCACTGGGGGCCTGCGGGAACCAACTGCCTCATCGACGACATCGAGGCCCTCCAGTCATCTTTTTCACTATGTCAGCGATACGGTATGGACACCATATCCACCGGTGGAGTCCTCGCCTTCGCGATGGAGTGCTACGAGAAGGGGCTCATCACAAAAAGGGATACCGACGGTATCGAATTGACCTGGGGAAATCACAGGGCAATGGTGGAGATGGTGAGGAAAATCGGTGAGAGAGAAGGCCTGGGCTGGCTACTGGGAGAAGGCACAAAGCGCGCCGCGGAGCAGATCGGGGGTCCGGCTTCAGAGTATGCAATTCACGTAAAGGGCCTGGAGTTTCCCATGCACGACCCCAGGGTCGCCGTGGGATATGCGGTACAGTATGCCACCGGCAGTATCGGTGCGACTCATTCGGAAGCGCAGCTCTCTTCATATTTTATCGAGGACTATCTCTACGTGAATCCCGGAGACGAACAACGGTTAATAGAGCTTCTTGAGGAATTCGGCTATTCCGCACGACTCGACCGCTTTCAGAAGCAAGGGAAAGGAAAGATGGTGGCCAAAATGCAGAATTTCGGCGCAATGATAAATTCCCTCACGGCCTGTTCTTTTATGCTGGAATATCAAAAAGTGAAACCGTCCTATTTTGTCGAGCTGCTGAACGCGGTAACAGGCTGGGATATGGACTTCGGGAAATTCACCAAAACCGGGGAACGGATATGCAACCTGGCCAGGATGTTCAATATGAGAAAGGGAATATCCCGGGCGGACGATACACTGCCCGCCAGGATTCTAACTCACAAACGGGGAACAGGG
>JAWOBD010000043.1:0-12008 GCA_046498175.1 Dehalococcoidales bacterium
GCGTTTGCATGGTCAGCTGCAACCGGTTGTTGCGCTTCAGCCGCTCTATGACAGTGGCGTCGTATGGCGGCTGAAGCGCGACGGCGCGGTAATCGTCGGCAAGACCAATCTTGATCAGTTCGGAATGGGCTCTTCCACTGAAAAATAGAATTCCCTGACATCGTTATTGTGTTTCAAGAAGTTGGCCGTTCCATCGAGGACAATCCGACCGTTCTCCATAACATATCCGTAATGGGCGATACCCAGAGCAACCCGGACATTCTGCTCGACAAGCAATATTGATGTACCGTGATCGGCATTGAATTGCCGGATAATATCATATATTTCCCGCACCAGTATTGGTGCCAGGCCCAGTGACGGCTCGTCAAGCAAGAGCAGCTTCGGGCTGGCCAGCATTGACCTCCCCACCACCAGCATCTGCTGCTCTCCCCCGGACAGATAGCCAGCGGTGTTGCGCCTGAGTACTTTAAGACGAGGGAAATAGCGGTATACCATATCGAGGTCGTCTCTAACCGCGTTACGGTCTTTGCGCTGGTAAGCACCGACCATCAGGTTTTCTTCGACATTGAGGTGCTCGAAGACACGCCGCCCTTCCAGTGCCTGAATAATTCCCAGTTTACCTATCTGTTCAGCATCGCTTTTTTCTAATCTGTGGCCATTCCACTCGATACTGCCATCTACCACCTCCCCCTCCTCCGAGTGCAACAGACCCGATATGGCCTTCAGGGTGGTACTCTTGCCCGCCCCATTGGCTCCGAGCAGGGCGACTATGGAGCCATCCTCAACACAAAGAGAAACACCGTGCAGCACCCGGATTACGCTCTGGTAGACAACCTCAACACCATTTAGTTCAAGCATGCTTTCCCTTTTAAAATGCGGCCCCCGTACAAATCGGTACAGGGGCCGCAATCAAAAACTTTAACTGCCAAACCAGTCAAATTCCTCATATTTTATCAGAGGAGCTTCTATCCAGTCACTTACAGGTACTATTTCACCGTTTTCTATCCGGAAAACCCGGACCGAGCTGGAGAGGCGGTTGTCACCCGGAGTATAGCTTACCGGTCCCTGCAAACCGCCCACATCGTAGCCATCGAGTTTCTTGTAACCTTCATCCTCAACCACCTGAGGGGTAAGGTTCTCGACACCGGCATTCTGAATCGCCTCCTTCAGTATCTCGGCAACAATTAGACCCTCCGCCCAGGAGGTAATGTAGTCCATATTGCCGTAATCGTCCGGATGTAGCTCCTGGCAGTATTCGGTCATCTTCTCCATAGCCGGCACATCATCACCCCAGCTAACGGTGGGAAATACTCCATATATGCCCTCGGCATCAGATCCGGCCAGTTCCACCAGCACGCTGGTAAGGCTGGCATGGCCACAGCCGATGGTTACGCCCGGGTACATATCCAGGGAAGCCGCGTTCTGGACAATGATGGAGGTGGGCTGCGGCGTGCTGGATATATAGATTACATCCGGGTCCATTGACCTGACCCGGGTAAGGCTTTCCATTTCCGAGATGGTAGTTGCGGCGTGCTCCTCGGTGGCTACAATCTCAATACCCATATCATCCGCAAGGGCGAGCGCAGCATCACGTGCCCCGTAACCGGTAGGGTTATTGAGCAATAGCAACGCCATCTTCGGCTTTCCTTCGCCATCCCAGATATTATCCATGTAGTACTTGGAAAACGCTGCCCAGTCGTCACCATAGTCCGGCAGCTGTGCGTAGATATGCTCCGGAGGGTGAATCAAGGCGGGAGCGCTGAAGACAGAGAATCCGGGGAATTCGGCACGGTTGGCTATCTCCATGGAAGCCCCCATCATCTTGGATGAGTTGGTCGTGAACATCAGGCAGTCTTTATCGATAAGCTCGTTTATGATGGTGACAGCCTTGGCCGCGTCATACTCGTTGTCGCGCCATATTACTTCGATCTCATGCCCTTCGACACCGCCCAGCTCCTCGTTAATGTATTTCATACAGTCCAGTTTGGCATTCCCCATGGGGCGGCCTTTTTCCGCGGCAACCCCGGTGTAACATATACTGAAACCAACCTTGAGCTTGTCCCCACCATCATCCCCTGTGGTACCGCCGCCGACACAACCGCTGCCGACTAAGGGGATAATAGCCACCACCAGAGCCAGCAATATCACGGTGGCTAACTTTGGCACTTTTCTCTTCATTTTTTATTCCTCCACATTAATTTCAGGATACGGGCACATTACTCGCTTGCTACACTACCTTACCCTCCTTGATAGTATTGGTTTCACCTCTCAAAAGGGCCACAACCGCCAGGAAGTCCTGACCATGGACCAGCGATGAGCCAGGCCGCGGGGTTCCAGAATGAGGAAAAGAATAATTACCAGCCCGAAGACCATCGGGCCGATACCCGTAGTGAAACCTGCCGGCAGGCCTGGATAGGCATTTTCCAGAAGCGGGGATATCTGTGTTATCCCCTGTTGCAGCATCCGTATAAAAATGGCACCGAAAATCGGTCCTACCGTGGTACCGAGACCACCAATGATAATGATACCAATATACAATATGGAATCCATTATGGTAAAATTCTCCGCGTTTAAAAAACCCGACCAGTGTGCGAGCAGAGAACCGGCAATACCAGCCAGAAAACAGCCGATAAAAAAGGCGATAAGCTTGTAACGGAAGGGGTTTATCCCCATCACCTGTGCCGCCAGATCGTTGTCCCTTATGGCGACAAAGGCCCGGCCCGGCCTTGTCCTGACAAGATTGTTGCTCAGGAACACCGCCAGAATTACAAACCCGGTAATCAGGTAGAACTGGCTGCTCTGGCCAATAAAGGTGATACTACCGATGGAGGCCGGAGGCACACTTATGCCGGTAAACCCTCCGGTCAGGCTGGTCCAGTGATTGATAACCCAGATTATGATGAATTGAGCGGCAATAGTACTTATCGCCAGGTAAAAACCCTTCACGCGAAGGGAAGGGATACCGAATACCATCCCGATAAGACCGGATATAAATCCAGCAGATATTAAACCAAAAAGGAAGGGTAGCTCGAACCGGTTAGTCAGTATGGCGGACGTATAGGCCCCAACGGCAATAAAGCCGGCGTGACCGATGGAAAGCTGCCCGCAGTAGCCGGTCAGAATATTGAGGCCCAGGGCGGCGATAATGGTAATTCCGATAAGATTGGCAACACCCAGCCAGTAGCTACCCCAGTAGAGCGGAGCGGTGAACAGAAAAGCGAGCAATACGCCCAGCCATATCCAGTGGCTTCTGGTACGTAAAAGAGACATATCCTGCTTGTAGGTATAACTGCGAACACCTGTGGGCAAATCCAAACTAAATCCTCTCTATACGCCGCTCTCCAAAGAGGCCATGGGGACGGATAAACATCACGATTATTATTATGATGAAAGGTATCACCTCTTTAACCCCGGGCCAGGTCAACGGGGTAAGGTATCCTCCACCCAGGTTTTCTGCCAAACCAATTATGGGGCCCGCAATAATGGCTCCCAGAAAGGAATCGAGGCCTCCCAGGATAACCACCGAGAAGGACTTGAGGCCCGTTTCAACCAGACCATAGGTAATACCCCCGATGCTCGACATGAGGATACCCCCAATAGCAGCCAGCACGCAGGCGAGCATCCAAGACAGTGAAAACAACCTGGTAACCTGAATCCCGCACGCCTGAACCGCCATCTTGTCATCGGCCACAGCCCGCATTACGATGCCCATCTTGTGGTATTTAAAAAACAGGGATAGAGCACCGAAAAGCGCCAGTGAGATACCGGCCGCCCACAGGTATTCCTGTGAGACAACCGCCGAACCGATATGAACCGGTTCTTGGGGGAAAAGCTCGGGCAGAGAGGCAACACTCTTGGGCCAGATAAAGCTGACCGCCCCCTGGATAAAAAAGGCCACTCCCAGAGTAACCGTGATTAAAGACAGTATCGGCTGGGTGATCAGCGGACGCAGTGCTCCCCTTTCAATCAACCAGCCCATACCCATAGCAAACAGGACAACCATCAGGAAACCCAACCAGGTGGGCAAACCTGCCTGGACAAGCATTCCATAGGTGAACCAGGATGAAACCAGCACAATCTGCCCCAGGGCAAGGTTGGCTACGCCGCTCGATTTCCACACCAGGACAAATCCCAGCGCAATCAGGGCATAGACCATGCCAACGGTCAGGCCGGTGATAACGAACTGGACCAGCTCACCCATATGTCACCTCGTTACACCGTCCAAATCCTTATATTAATGGCTGCCCCATAGCTTTTGTCATCACAGTAGCTCACCGGGGTCTCAATCTCAACGCCTCGGTCACCACGGTATATCGCGTTGATCAATTCACGATAACGTTCTTCAATGAATGCCCGCCTTAACTTCCTGGTCCGGGTAAGCTCGGCCTCATCGGGGTCGAATTCTTTATGGAGAAGAACGAACTTTTTTATTCTCACCGGCTCAGGCAGGTAATCATTGACCTCGGCAAGATCGTTCAAGACCAGCCTGGCAACCTCTTCTTTTTGCGCCAGGTCAAGAATACCAGCATGGGGCAAGCGCTGGTGCTCTGCCCATTTACGTACGGCAGCAGCATCTATATTCAGTATTGCCGATACAAAGGACCTATCTCTGCCACCGATAACAATGGCGTTCTGGATATGGCGGCTGAATCTCAGCCTCCCCTCAACATATTGAGGAGAATACCTGGCCCCGGTACTCAATTTCCCCATATGCTCGAGGTGGTCCATGAATATCAGGTGTCCGTCATCATCAATACTTACCGCATCCCCCGTACGGCACCATCCGCCTGCCAGTATCCGTGCGCTCCTGTCATCGTCCCGGTAGTATCCATGGAAAAGGCTTTCACTTCTGACCAGAAGTTCCCCTTCATCGGTTACCCTGACCTCAGTCCCGACCACCGGCCGGCCCACGCTTTCCGGTCTTATTTCCCCTTCGCGGTGACAGGATACGAAACCGGCTTCGGTAGTAGCATAATTTTGCCTTAGCTCGACACCTATGGCGTGAATCATGCGGAAAATATCCAGGCTTAAAACAGAACCGCCCGTGACAGCAAACTTGACCCGGCTTAATCCCAACCGGTCCTGAAGTGGTTTGAAGAGAACCGCATTCGCTACCCGGTGCTTTAAACGCAGCATACGCCCGACAGCGTTATCCTGAAACCCAGCATCGGCCATCCGGTAACCGACAGGCAAAAATCGCCGCCAGCTCAGGCGTTGCAACGGTCCGGCATGGCTCATCCTTTCCCTGATCTCCCGAACCAGAATCTCCCACTGCCGCGGTCCATTTGCAATCAGAGTGGGGCCTATTTCACGGGTATCTACAGCAATTGTTTCCGGTTCTTCAGGGAAATTCAATCTGGCTCCTGTGATAAGGTGTGGCAAAGTAGCAAAAAACCCGTCGCCTATCCAGGCGGCGGGGAAATTTGAAACCAGATCATCATTTTCGTCTACCCGATACCGGCTCAGAAAGCTGCTGGCCGTATTGATAAGAGCACGGTGAGTGAGTATCGCACCCTTGGGCAAACCGGTAGTACCCGGTGTATAGTAGATAAAGGCCGGTTCTTGGCCATCACATTCCCCGATTCTATTTTCGAAGAAGCCGGGACAATCCTCCCCATATTCTTTACCCTTCCGGAGAACCTCGTCAAAGTATACAAGAAGCGGGTCATCGTAGTCTTTCATACCCTTGGGATTCCAGTAAATAACCCTTTCCAGATTCGGTAGCTCACCCTTTATCTCCAGAAACTTGTCGGTTTGCTCCTGGTCATTAACCACCGCAAATCTGGCTTTGCTGTGATTGGCAATATACCTTACCTCTGCCGGGATAGAATCAACAAAAATTCCGGTGGCAATCCCCCCGGCTGCCTGAGCAGCGAATTCAGCCCATAACCACTGTGGCTTGTTATCACCAATGATACACACCACATCCCCCTTTTCCAGGCCGAGGTTTATCATGCCCATCGAAAGATACTTCACCATGTTATAGTAGTCCTCCCAGCTGTAACGCTGCCATATACCAAACCTCTTGACGCACATGGCTGTACGACCGGGCCTGGTCCTGTAGTTATGGCTGATCAGCTTGGGGAGTGTATCCCTTTCCTTCCGTTCCGTGAAAGAACTCTCTACCATGGATTACCGCCTCTTTACCCACCCATCCATATTCCACCCCAACGTTAACCTATAAAAAAACCTCCCGGTCGGGGAGGTATAGGGGTACAGATAAATATAACAACCGCTACTGTAAAACCAAGTATTACATACCACCCCCGAAGCGCACTCAAGTGCGCGCACTAAATACGAACTTTGCCAACAGCTGTTGACCGCCAAGTGTGGAAATCCTACGACTCATTATCAACCAATCTGACAGCGAGTAGCTTAGCATAACGTAGCTGTACTGTCAACACCAGCGTGCCAATTACACAATGGTAAATAACCGAATAACCATGCTCCACCGCATAAGCTATCGGGCTTTCCCAGGAGAAACCTTCCCTGAGCTCACTACCGGAATGGTGGTACCGGTTGCCCTGGCAACCAGCCTTCCCTCCTGGTTTGTTACCGTTACCTCTGAGATACCTACCCGCCGGCCACTTTTCAAAACACGGCACTCAGCGGTGAGCTCATCGTCCACCCGTGCACCAGCAATAAAATGGGCATTGAATTGTGAGGCGAGGCTGGGGTAAACCAGCGAATTGGAGGCATAGGCAAAAGCCTGATCCGCCAGGGCCATAATGATACCGCCGAAAATTATACCCGTCGAATTCTGGTATTCCGGCTTCATTTTCATGGCCACCCTGGCATATCCCGGGCTCAATTCCAGCAGCCTCATATCCAGAAATGAGGCAACCCGGTCATCCTTCTCCCTCGATCTCAATATGGCGATACCATCAGAGGTCGATTGGGCCGAATCTTCTTCCATAAAATCTCCCTTCCCCAGAGAGTAGCCCATATTAACGCTACCCAACCGGGCTGCGCCTCTTCCTGAGGGCTCTGAGTTCCTTTCTTCCCTCCCTGAAGGCAAGCCAGTTCAGTTGAGATACTTTTGCCGGAACCAGGCGCATGATGGCATCCCTCCATATCTCCAGCCTGAAGGGAGTATAAACAGAGGTGCAGCCCAGCAGAAATACATTGAATACCCTGTCATTACCCATCTCAGCAGCACGTCGTGCGGCATCAATGAAATATACGTAACCCTGGGACCGCAGCACCATCGCAGAGATTGCATCATCGGAAGGGTATTCTTCATCACCGAGGCTAACCGATGGCGGTGGCAGGATATAATCATTGATTATGGCCACCGACCCTCTCTTGAGATAGTGACTCCAACGGGCTCCCTCCATCTTCTCCAGTGCCAGCATAAGGTCAACATCACCCCTGCTTATCAGTGGCGAATGCACCCGGAGGCCAACGCGCACGTGACTTATTACACTTCCACCACGCTGAGCCATACCGAGAGTATCGGTCTTTTTGATATCGTACCCGGAAAGGCAAGCCACTTCACCGAGAATATTGCTGGCGAGTATTATACCCTGACCCCCCACACCGGTAATGAGTAGATTGAGCATCTTCATGATTGCCCGTCAACCCCTGCTTCAGATTGAGGTATAATCGCCTTGCGGGGACATATCTGCCAGCAGACAGCACAGAGATCGCCGGCACAAAGACCGGCATTGATAAATACCTGCCCATCCCTGTTCTCCAGAGCCGGACACCCCAGCTGGAGGCAAATTCCGCACTGGTTGCATTTTTCGGTATCCACAAACATCGGTATCGGGCGCCTGGGCAACCTTACTGAACAGGATCCCCGAACAACAATAACCGAAAGGCCAGTCTGACCGAGGGATTTTTTCAACACTCTTCTCAGACTATTGATATCAAAGGCATCGACAACACTTACCTCCCCGATACCCGCTCCCCTCACCAGGTCTTCAATCGATACCGCCCGGGTCTTTTTCTTCTGCGCCGTAATACCCGTGCCAGGGTGGTCCTGATGGCCGGTCATCGCCGTGGTCCGATTATCGAGAATAACCACGGTAATATCGGCCTGGTTGTAGTGGGCATCAAGCAGCGGTGTTATTCCAGAATGGAAGAAGGTTGAGTCGCCTATTACGGCCACCACTCTGCTTCCCGGTGCTGCCTTTGCCATACCGATAGCCTGGCCAATGCTCGCCCCCATACAGGCACAGGTGTCCATCGCATTTAGAGGCGGATAGGTACCCAGAGTGTAACAACCGATATCACCGGTAATAACCAGTTCCGACTTTTCACTATCTCCGGTTTTCGCCCTGGCCAGATGGTTGCGCTTTCCGAGACTGCTGAGGACGAAAAACAAGCCAGCATGGGGGCACCCCGGACAGAGCCGCGGGTTACGCCGGGGAAGAGCCGCCGGTGGTATATCGCTCTCGGGTACTTTGGCTTTCCTGAGCAACCCTGCCTGACGGCTCCTCTCCTCGATAATGTCGGGGTTGAGTTCCCCCACCCTCGGAATCAGGTCTTTCCCGGTAACCCTGATTCCGAGCGCCTTTATACCATCTTCGAAGAAAGGGTCCAGTTCCTCAATGACGATCAATCTCTTTACCCGTGCGGCAAAATACTCTATCAGCTTTTGCGGCAGGGGGTATACCATGCCCAGTTTCAGGAATGATGCCCCGGGGAAAACCTCTCTGGCATACTGGTAAGCAGCCCCGCTGGTTATGATGCCGATTCGGCGGCTGCCCCATACCATATGGTTGAGAGGAAAGGTCTCCGCATAAAGGGACAGGTTTTCCATCCTCTCCTCAATAGACCTATGCCTGGCCCGGGCATAGCCCGGCACCATGACATACTTCTCTGGCTGACGATGAAAGGCCGTACTAAAAGGCCCGGTTGAAGCGTCTTCCCCGATCTTCACCAGCGAATGGGAGTGGGAAATACGCATTGTCGAGCGCACCATAACCGGCGTATCGAATCTCTCGCTGATTTCAAAAGCAGCCCACATAAACTGGTATGCTTCCTGGCTATCGGCAGGTTCCAGTGCCGGTACCTTGGCCAGCTTGGCATAATGACGGCTGTCCTGCTCGTTCTGGGAACTGTGTATTCCCGGGTCATCAGCGGTGATAACCACCATTCCTCCGGCAACTCCAGTCATAGATGCCGCTATGAAGGGGTCGCTGGCAACATTAAGGCCCACGTGCTTCATCGATACCACAGAGCGCACCCCTGCGTAGGCCGCCCCCAGAGCCACCTCCATGGCCACCTTCTCGTTGGTCGACCATTCCGCATAGACATCATCATAGCGGGCTATGGCTTCAAGTATCTCAGTACTGGGGGTTCCCGGATAAGCAGTGGCTACCTTCACACGAGCACGGTGCGCTCCCAGAGCGAGAGCCTCGTTTCCGGAAAGTAGTTCGGTCATTTGGGCAATATTATACCATAGCCCAGAGAGAAATAGCAGATATTGACAAACGGGTAAGACAGAACGGCATAATATATGCTAGAATTTAGCTTCGGGGAGGTAATAATGTCTGTTTACCTTATGCTTACCAGCCTTACCGATGAAGGTCGGAAGTACACGGATGAGAACCCGGAAACACTCAGAGAGATAAATAAGGAAGTCGAGTTCATGGGTGCCAGGATTATCGCCCAGTATGCGCTGCTGGGACAGTACGATTTTGTCACCATACTGGAAGCGCCCAGCAATGAAGACGTCGCCAAACTCGCTACGAGACTAAGCGGAAAAGGTACCATGCAGACCCTGACACTGGCCGCTATTGCCCTTGATGACCTTATCATGGCTCTGAAGAAAAAAGAAAGCCCCTGGTAATTCAACTTCCTTAGACCAGAGTCCCATCCGGTAATATGACAGCTTGGATGCCCACATCTAGATATCGATTCAGGCACCGTGTTATGTCAGGTACATTCCAGCATGAAGAGTTGAGGTTTATTGATGAATATATGGGAACCCCGATACGAGCAGATGCCCCGGCCAGAACTGGAGCAACTGCAGCTCAAGCGTCTCAAAGAACAGGTACAAAGTGTCTACGAAAAGGTGCCTTTTTACCAGGACAGATTCCTCCAAGCAGGCGTGACGCCGGACGACATAAATTCCCTTGACGACATCGCAAAATTGCCCTTCACCAGCAAGGACGACGTGAGAAATAACTACCCCCTGGGGCTTCTGGCAGTGCCGCTTTCGCAGGTGGTCAGGGTGCATGCATCTTCAGGAACTACCGGTAAGCCCATCGTCGCCCCATATAACAGGAACGACCTAGATACCTGGTCCAATCTTATGGCGAGAAGCCTGGTTGCAGCCGGGGTAGAAAGCGGCGATATAATGCAGAACTCCTATGGTTACGGACTGTTTACCGGTGGTCTGGGTTTCCACTATGGTGCCGAAAGGCTCGGCGCCACCGTTATTCCGGCATCTGCCGGGAATACCAAGCGGCAATTAATGCTTATCGAAGACCTTGGTACCACAGTGCTGGCGTGCACCCCATCATACACACTGGTGATAGCAGACACCGCACAGGAAATGGGTGTCGACCTCGCCTCAACCGGGCTCAGGCTTGCCATGTGCGGGGCAGAGCCCTGGACAAACAGCATGAGGACCGAGATTGAATCGAGGCTGGGACTGACCGCAATTGATTTTTACGGTCTGACCGAGCTTATCGGGCCGGGGGTGAGCTGTGAATGCCCGTATCAGCAAGGGCTCCACATCTGGGAAGATCACTTTCTCGCCGAGATAGTTGACCCCCAGACGGGCCACCCGCTGCCAAGTGGAAGCCAGGGCGAACTGGTCCTGACCACCCTAACCAAGGAGGCCATGCCGATGATAAGGTTCCGAACTCACGACCTGGTTACCCTGTATCCCGACGTCTGCCAGTGTGGCCGTACCATGACACGCATGTCCAAGGTACACGGCCGCACCGATGACATGCTCATCGTCCGCGGCGTTAACATCTTCCCCACTCAGGTCGAGAGTGTCTTGCTCTCCGTTGACGGTCTGTCACCCCACTACCAGATAGTCATTGACCGAGAACATCACCACGACAATATCGAAATCTGGAGCGAGACCTCGGACCAGTCACTGAACGACAACCAGCCGGCCTTAAGAGGCCTGGGGGAAAAGGTACACCGTGAGATGAGCAGCGTACTGGGTATCTCGGTAAAGATCAAGCTGGTCAAACCGGGCACAATCACCCGTACCGTGGGAAAAGCCAGAAGGGTAATCGACCGCCGCGAGCTATGGTCCTAGCCATAGCCTGTCCTAACCAGTACATATCAGACAACAAATCCATCGCCGTTCGACATCTATGCCCCCGGGGACCCGATTTCTACCCCCGAGATACGCTCCAGCACCCTGACCAAGGCCTGTGTGCCTTCCCCCCCCTCCCCTGAGCACTGCAATGAGTAGTAGAAATTATGAATAAGACCAGTGCCGAAAAGAGGCAGTTTCATTTCCTTCGCCGCCTCCATCACCAGATTGAGGTCCTTCTGTATCAGGTCAACCATAAAACCAGGTTCAAAGTCCCTCTTGATGATTTTTGGCCCCAGATTGCTCAGGGCCCAGGACCCAGCCGCACCACCTTCAACAGCGCTTATCGCCTTCTCCAGGTCAGCCCCAGACTTCTGAGCAAATAACAGGGCCTCCGCCAGCGCGTTGAGATGGCCAGCAACCAGTATCTGGTTCATCAACTTTACCGTCTGTCCCATTCCGCTGGGACCAACGTGCACGATGCTCTTACCCATAGCAGAGAGTATATGCCGACACCGCGCAAAGATACCAGCGTCACCCCCCACCATAATGGAAAGCGTCCCCTGCTGCGCCCCGATATCGCCACCACTCACCGGAGCATCCAGCATAGACGCCCCCTTCTTTCCCAGAAGAAGGCCAATTTCCCTCGTAGCGCGCGGAGAGATGGTGCTCATATCAATAACTATCGAGCCTGCCTCAACTCCCTCGATAACACCATTACTTCTGCATTGCAAGTTTAGGATTTTGCTTTGCCAGTTGCTCATACTGCCCCGCAACC
>JAWOBD010000044.1:0-8517 GCA_046498175.1 Dehalococcoidales bacterium
TTCGTCGAGGATATATAGTGTGCGGCCAGTAGAACGTTTTGAAAGCTCGGCGGATAGCTTCACCCGTTGTGCTTCACCCCCGGAGAGTGTGGGTGCCGGTTGGCCCAGACACATATATCCCAGGCCAACGTCACATAAGGTGGCTAGCCTATTTTTGATTTTGGGAAAGTTCTCGAAAAATGAGGATGCCTGCTCGATTGTCATCTCGAGCACCTCCGCGATATTCTTACCCTTGAACTTGATCTCCAGCGCTTCGCGGTTATAACGCTTACCCTGGCATACTTCGCATGGAACGGTAACATCGGGTAGGAATTGCATCTCAATCTGTGTGAATCCTTCTCCTCGGCAGGATTCGCATCGGCCACCCTTGACATTAAACGAGAATCTACCTGGAGAATAGCCTCGCATACGTGCTTCGGGTACGGTGGAAAAAAGCTCACGTATCGGGGTGAAGGCACCGGTATACGTTGCGGGGTTGCTTCGAGGGGTACGACCTATGGCCGACTGATCGATATCTATCACCTTGTCGATGTGTTCTATTCCATAGATACCGTCGCACTGGCCGGCTCTTCTTCTTGAGCGGTAGAGTGACTTCATCAGGTTACGGTATAAAACTTCATCCACGAGGGTGCTCTTGCCGCTGCCGGAAACGCCGGTAACACAGACAAATTTCCCCAGTGGAATAGAAACATCTACATTATTGAGATTGTTCTGCCGTGCACCCTTTATCTTTAACTCATTGCCCGTGCCGGGGTGGCGATTCGAAGGTATTGGAATTCTTTTTGCTCTGCTGAGGTACTGGCCGGTTATAGATTTTCCCGATTTCATGATATCGTCGACAGTTCCGCTGGCAATAATCCTGCCTCCATGTTCACCGGCGCCGGGGCCCATATCGATAATATGGTCGGCGGCTCTCATCATGGCTTCATCATGCTCTACGACCAGTACGGTATTGCCGAGGTCTCTTAGTCGCTTGAGTGTCTCGATGAGGCGGTAGTCGTCGGCCGGGTGAAGGCCTATCGTGGGTTCGTCACAAATATAGAGAACCCCCATGAGACCACTGCCAATCTGGGTCGCCAGGCGAATTCGCTGTGCCTCGCCACCGCTCAGTGTAGCCGAAGGGCGGTTAAGCGTGAGGTATTCCAGTCCCACATCCTTCAGGAAACACAGCCGTGATTTTATTTCCTTGATAATCTGAAAGGCTATTTTCTGCTCCCGCCGGTTGAGAGCGGGATATGTGCCTTCGCTGAGCCCGGCTGCCCATTCCAGTGTCTGGGATACGGATAGAGAGGCTATTTCGGTGATATTTTTGTTTCCGATGGTTATGGCCAGTGACTCCGGCTTAAGTCTTCCTCCTTTACAGGTGGGGCATTCACGGGTAACCATATACCGTTCCAGTGATAGCCGGGAATTGTCTGATTCCGTATCCCGGTATAACCTTTCCAGCCTGGGAATTATTCCTTCGTAGCTGGTAAAGTACTTGCGCAATTTTCCGAATCGGTTGCGGCGATTTATCATATGTCCCTTTTCACCGTAGAGTATAAGATGCAAGTGTTCCCTGCTCAGATTCCTAACCGGCTTATCAAGGGAGAAACCATGCCTGCGCCCGAGATTGCCGAGTTTCTCCAGATACCAGAATCCCCCTTGGAAGGGGCGGATAGCCCCATCGATGATGGACAGATCTCTGTTAGGGATGATAAGGTCGGGATCCATTTCTTGTTTGAAGCCCAGGCCGCTGCAATCGGGGCAGGCACCGTGCGGGCTATTGAAACTGAAGGTCCTTGGCGATATTTCTCCCAGACTGATGCCGCAATGTACGCAGGCGAAATGCTCGGAAAAAAGCAATTCCTCTCTATCCACGACTGATACCAGAATTACTCCTGCTCCCAGCTTGAGGGCTGTCTCCACGGAATCGGTAATGCGTTCCTGGCTGCCGCTCTGCCCGATTACCAGCCGATCAACCACTGCTTCGATCGAGTGTTTTTTGTTCTTTTCCAGCGCAGGCTGTTCCGAAAGGTCTTTGATGGTTCCGTCAACTCTTACTCTTACGTATCCGCTCCGGCGCAGGTCCTCAAACACGGCCTGGTATTCACCCTTGCGGTCTCTGACCAGCGGGGCCAGAATGATGATACGGCTGCCCCGGGGGAGATTGCTGACCGCATCGACAATCTGCTGTACCGTTTGTATCGTGATTTCACGGCCGCATTGTGGGCAGTGGGGGTGACCAACCCGGGCAAAGAGCAGCCGCAGGTAATCGTAGATTTCTGTTATGGTACCCATTGTGGAGCGGGGATTACGGCTCACTCCTTTCTGGTCGATAGAAACGGCCGGGCTGAGCCCCTCGATATATTCAACATCCGGTTTTTCCATTAGTCCCAGAAACTGCCGGGCATAAGCAGACAAGGATTCCACGTATCTGCGCTGTCCCTCGGCGTAAATGGTATCGAAGGCAAGCGAACTTTTCCCTGATCCTGAGACACCGGTGATAACAACCAGTCTATCGCGTGGTATGGTGACATCGATATTCTTCAGGTTGTGTTCGCGGGCACCCCTTATGATGATAGCATCTGGAGACATGTGGATTTCCTACCTCTGGGTTTATTTTAGCATCGGGATCTCCCGGCAACAAGTAAGAGATGGCTTGATATCAGCAGAATATATGCTTTTTAAAATGCGGTATTAGTGGGCTGATTTGAGGAAAATATCGGGCAATAAATTACGCTGATGCAAGTGTCTCGTATGAGTTTTATGTTAGTGGTGGAAAACCTGTTCAAATTCCTTCTTGCTCAGGGAAACGAATATCGTGGATAATATTCCCAGTGGAGGCGCGCACAATATGGCAATTATTGAGCCAGCCATAGCCATTTCCCAGAGCTTTCTTTTTCTGGCGAAGATGCCACCCATCAGGGCTATAGCTCCAAGGGCTATTCTGGTAACGCCTACTATACCCACTATGGCAATAACAACAGGAGGAAGCTGCCAGTACATTGTGTCGATGCTGGCAAAGTAGATTCCCCCTGCTATACCAAAGGAGCCCGCTATGATATTGAGGGTTCCGGCCGTGGAGGATTTCCATGTATTGTCAGATATATCGCTATTCCTCATTTTAGATATTATTGTCTGGTTTTATTACCTATTGATAGTGACCTTATCACTTAACCGGTTTGAATAACAGCCTTATGGTAAATTTATAGTGGTGAAACAAGACTGTCCAGGTTAATAAAATCAAAGCTTGGTAATATATGTTGTCATGGGCTTTTTATTGAGTATTTATCCCCGAGGCAAGCTAGTTTAGGATGAAAAGGAGCGTGATGTCAAGCTAAAATTGGTCAAGTGTTCAAACCAAATATAGAAAGAAGTGATTAGTAGTGGTTGTGATTTGGGCAGTGGGGATTGTTCAGCCGCGTTTATTTTGGCAATATTTTTTGCGTGGAGATGCCGTTTGGGCTACAATTAATTGCCGACTTATTCAGAAAGGAAATATATGCTTGCCAAGGTAATCAGCAGTGCTGTTGTAGGGCTGGAAGGTGCCACAATTGAAGTTGAGGTGGATATTTCCCCTGGTTTACCTTCGTTTACGATTGTTGGTTTGCCCGATGCGGCTGTTCAGGAATCAAGGGAGAGAGTCCGTGCTGCCATTCGTCATTCAGGGTGCAGTTTTCCCAACCGGCGTATCGTGGTTAATCTTGCACCGGCCAACCTGAAGAAAGCCGGTCCGGCTTATGACCTGCCCATCGCTGTCGGGATACTGTTGAGTTCGGAGCAGGTACAGTCGGATATTTCTCGAAGTGTTATTATCGGTGAGCTTTCTCTGGACGGTACACTGCGCCATACCAAAGGTATTCTGCCTATGACCATGCTGGCTTACGAAAAGAGCTTTGCCACCATTATTGTACCTGAGGTAAACGCCAGGGAAGCGTCCCTGGTCAAGGGCGTCAACATTGTGCCCATTACCTCGCTGGCGCAGCTCATTAGCTACTTAAGGGGAGAGATACCACCTCCGGAATATCATTGTGAGGATACAACGGAGTATGCTCCTGCGATTAATAATGCTACTGACCTTTCCTATATCAGGGGACAGGAACATGTCAAACGGGCTATGGAGGTAGCTGCATCCGGGGGGCATAACATTATCATGGTTGGTCCACCAGGTAGCGGCAAGACGCTGCTGGCACGTACCCTACCCTCGATACTTCCGCCGATGACTATCGATGAATCACTTGATGTTACTAGGATATATAGTGTAAGTGGCTTGTTGCCTTCAGACATACCGTTGCTGAAACAAAGGCCATTCCGCTCTCCGCACTATACAATATCCAATGCTGGATTGATAGGTGGTGGCCACTGGCCGAAACCGGGTGAAGTAAGCCTGAGCCACCGTGGTGTATTATTTCTCGATGAATTGCCGGAATTCGGTCATTCAGTGCTGGAAGTTTTGCGCCAGCCGCTGGAGGACAAGGTTGTTACCATAAGCCGGGCCCAGGGGAGCCTTACTTTCCCAGCCAACTTTATGCTGGTCGGAGCCATGAATCCGTGTCCGTGTGGTTTTTACGGCGACCCTTTTCAGGCCTGCACCTGTAGCCCGGCCCTGGTATCCCGTTATCAAAGACGAATCAGCGGCCCGTTTATAGACCGTATAGACATCTTTATTGAAGTTCCGCACGTTGACTATGAAAAACTCGCCGATGATAGGCTTGGCGAAGAATCAGTTAAAGTTAGGGAAAGAGTAGCAGCAGCCCGCTTTGCCCAGAAGGAGCGGTTTAATGGTACCGGTATGGTATGCAATGCCGAAATGACACCGATAGAGGTTAGAGAGTTCTGTGCTACCGATGAACCCGCAAGAAGCCTTCTTAAATCGGCTATGAAGCAACTCTCGCTTTCGGCACGGGCATTTCACCGGATATTGAAACTTGCCCGTTCCATTGCTGACCTTGAAAACGAGACGTTAATTAAAGCTCACCATCTGGCCGAAGCTATACAGTACCGACCGAGAAGGATGATATGAGATATTTGGCCGAAAGATGGAGAAAGGTATCGCCACTTGAGTTTAAATGAGTTGATTGGTTTTATTGCCGGTGCGCTGGCTACATCGAGTACCGTACCCCAACTGGTTCGGACCTTCAGGCTGAAAAGCGCCTACGAGATAAGTACTGCCTTTACCGTATTGCTTCTCTGCGGTCTTTCACTATGGCTGGTATATGGCCTTCAGCTCAACCTGACACCGGTTATCGTCTGGAATGCTATTAGTACAGGCTGTGTTGGTACCCTGCTTTATGCCAAGTTAAGGTATGGGGGAAAAAGCGGTTAAGCCCATAGTTGAAGCCCGCCAACTATTCCGAGCAGGACCAAGCCGATGATAATGGCAATTCTTCCTCCCAGCTTGAGTGAACCGGACTTGGATTGTTCTGGTGAATGCTCGATAAACTCCTTCATATCGGTACGGGAAGTCAAGGTGTCGTATTCCCTTTTTTCATCGTACTTGCCTTTGAAAAAGGTGCCGACGCCTGCCGACAGAAAAGCTATACCCATTACCAGTAGAATTAAGCTATCGGGGTAAGACATAATCAGCCAGCCCTTCTGAAGATATTCTACTGGTGATTATATGTCCCACAGGGAGATATTTGCAAGGCGACCTTCTACTAGTTTACCTCGACTGTAGCTCCAGCTGCTTCAAGCTTTTCCTTGGCCGCTGCGGCATCTTCCTTGCTGACACCTTCCTTGACCGGCTTCGGTGCGTTTTCTACCAGTTCCTTGGATTCTTTTAACCCCAGAGAACTCAATTCCCGGACAGCACGTATTACATTGATCCGGTTGGCTCCGGCATCCTTAAGGATAACATTGAATTCTGTCTTCTCTTCTTCTTCGGCTGCAGGTGTGGCCGCACCGCCTTCTCCTGTTCCCGCTGTGGCTGCTAACGGGGCAGCGGCGCTAACACCAAATTCTGTTTCCAGGGCTTTAACCATCTCGGAGAGCTCGAGGACGGTCATGTTCTTTATTGCTGCTATCATGTCTTCAACAGCGACCTTTTCTCCCTTTACCGCTCCTTTTGATGGTTTAGACTTTTCCGCGGTTGCTTCTTGATTCTTTTTTGTGGTCGCTTTTTTGGGGGTTTTCCCCTCTACTTCGGCAGTTTCTTCTGTTGTGGCATCCTTTTCCATTTCGGCTTCTTTTCCCTCAGTCATTTTATGCTTCCTCCATTTGTTTAATTCTGGATTGTAATAATCTTGCCAGCCCTGCTATCGGGCTGCTGAGGCAATCGACAAGTCTGCTGATAGGGCTTTGTATTCCTCCCAGCAGCTTGGCCAGCAAAATCTCCCTTGGTGGTAATTTAGCAAGGCTGGATATATCATCTGATGTCAGAATGCGCTCACCCAAAAATCCGCCCTTGATGGTTAAAGTAGACTTGGATGTATTGATGAAGTCAATAATTATCTTGGCGGGCTCGATAACGTCGTTGTAACCCAGGGCTATTGCCACCGGTCCGGCCAGGTATGCCTTCAGGGTGTTCTTACCTGATTTTTCGGCGGAAAATCTGGCCAGTGTGTTCTTGACCACCTTATATTCGATGCTGGAATCGCCAAGCCTGCGGCGCAAGGCGGTTATCTCTGGGTTCGATAAACCCCGGTAATCGGTAAGGATCCCGATACTACTTTTGGAGAAAGCATCGGCTAACCGGTCGATTATCTCTGTCTTCTTTTCTCTTGACATATCTATGTGACCTCCCCCTTTAAACTGTTCGCATCAACAAAAAACCCTGTGTCTGCTGCACAGGGGAAATCACAGAAGCTCTTTGCTGTAAGAGGCTTCGTATTTTCCTCGGCAGGCAGATGCAATTTGAGCCTTTCTGGCGCCCGCTGTCACAGGAGACACTATTAAACTGTTATCTACACGTATAAATTAGCCGGTGGCTAGCTCAGTTGCTGATTTGAGGTTGAGCCTGATACCCGGCCCCATAGTGGTGGTCAGCGTAGCTGACTTGATGTATTGGCCCTTAGCTCCGCTGGGCTTGGCCTTGATTATTGCCTCCATTACCGATGCCAAATTGCCTATCAGGCCTTCGTCATCAAAGCTCACCTTACCGATGGGCAGGTGAATGATGGCTGTTCTATCCAGTTTGAATTCGACTCGCCCCTTGCGAGCATCCTCAATAACCCGGGGCAGGTCTTCCGCAGCTACCACCGTTCCCGCTTTGGGATTGGGCATCAGACCTTTGCGTCCGAGTATTTTACCAAGTTTACCTACTCTGCTCATCATGTCGGGAGTAGCCATAGCGGTATCGAATTCCAGCCAACCGCCTTCTATTTCCTTAACCAGGTCATCGCTGCCGACGTAGTCAGCACCTGCCTCACGGGCTATTTTCTCTGCCTCACCCTGTGCAAACACCAGGACACGAACCTTCTTGCCCAGACCATATGGTAAAAGGGCAACACCTCTTACCTGCTGTGAGGCATTTCTGGGATCAACACCCATCTTGAGGTGGAGTTCAACAGTCTCATCAAATTTGGCGTAGGACATTTTTTTGGCCAGCTCTACTGCCTCCTCGGCAGTATAGGATTCCGGTTTCTCCAGTAATTGAACTGACTCCTGATACTTTTTACCTCGTCTTAGCATATCTAATCAACCTCTATGCCCATACTTCGGGCGGTACCTTCGACTATTCGCTCCGCTCCCTCAATACTTATTGCGTTGAGGTCTTTCACTTTCAGTCTGGCAATTTCCTCGAGCTTATCTCGAGGGATTTTCCCTACCTTCTCACGTCCGGCTGCTCCTGATCCTTTTGTCAGACCGGTCGCTTTTTTAAGCAGGTCACTGGTAGGAGGGGTCTTGGTAACAAATGTAAAGGAACGGTCATCAAAAACGGTTATTTCTACCGGAATAATGGAACCGGCCTGGGCGGAGGTGCGTTCGTTGTACTCTTTGCAAAAGCCCATTATATTAATGCCATGTTGTCCCAAAGCCGGGCCTACCGGAGGAGCCGGGTTTGCCTGCCCGGCCGGTATTTGAAGTTTCACCAGCGCTTTTACCTTTTTTTTGGCCATTTACCGCTCCCCTAAAATCATAACTTCTCTACCTGTAGAAAATCCAGTTCGACAGGTGTACTGCGTCCAAAGAGGGTTAGAAGCACCTTCACCTTTCCCTTTTCAGAATTGATACTTTCTACCACACCGATAAAATCGAGGAATGGCCCATCAGTAACACGAACACTTTCACCTTCCTGAAAACCTATCTTGAGTTTGGGGGCTTCCGCTTCTTTCTGTCTCAATATCCGCGTGCTCTCTTCTTCCGATAAAGGGGTGGGTTCATCTCCACCGCCGACAAAACCGGTAATGCCAGGGGTGTTACGGACGATTTTCCAGTTCTTGTCATTCATCGCCATCTTGATGAGGACGTAGCCCGGTAATACCTTTTTGCTTACGGTTCTTTTTTGGCCGCTCTTTACCTCAATTTCATCCTCGGTTGGGATGATTACACTGGTAATCTCGTCCTCAGAATCCATGTACTTGATACGCTGCTCAA
>JAWOBD010000001.1:0-5309 GCA_046498175.1 Dehalococcoidales bacterium
CCACCCGGTTGACTCATCAGAAATATGTTTTAAGATTGCGGGGGCACAGGCACTTAAGAAGGGACTGGCCAAAGGTCAGCCTATACTCCTGGAACCGATAATGAACGTAAAGATAACGGCCCCTGAGGAATTCACCGGAGACATTATCGGTGACCTCAACGGCAAAAGGGCGCGCGTACAGGGCATGAACCCCGAGGGCAATACCAACGTCGTAGAAGCACAGGCGCCACTGGCCGAGATGCTGAGGTATTCCATAGACCTGAAATCAATAACGCAGGGGCGAGGAAGCTATACCATAGAATTCAGCCACTACGAAGAGGTACCCCATCAGGTGGCTCAGAAAATCATCTCAGAAAAGCAGGCAGAAACGGACTAACCAGCATCGCACCCTTAAGAAGCTGTTTTGCCACATGTTTTTTTGTCAGGCAGTTATACTGAGCATGCTAGCTTTGCCTCCTGATGGCGATACACCAGTGGTTGACCGGCGTACCGCCATCGAAATCAGCAGAGGCAAAATTTTCTATATCCGCTATTTGGAAAGCTTTCTAACATGCTTGATGTATTTGAGGCACCCGCTATCAGTCCCCAATATTGCCTCTGAAGCTCGTAGAGCGCTCATCATCCCCACATCCTTGGGATCAATGAAGGCCATATCCAGTCCCGCCTCAAGAAGCATTGCTAAAAAAGCCTGGTTGATAAGCGTGCGATGAGGTAGGCCAAAAGAGATGTTGGAAAGACCCACCGATGTCTTTACCCCGCGGTTACCATAGCGCTTCTTGATTTCCCGGGTACTCTCGATAACAGCACGCCCCTGCTCCTGGTTGCTCCCGACAGTCATCACGATGGAGTCGATGTAAAGCCGCGAGACATCCACCCCAGCCTCATCCAGGTTGCAGACCATTATGTCCACTTCCTCAAGGCGCTCTTCAACTGTCTTGGGCATTCCTGTCTTCCCCCCCATGGGCAATCCGATGATATCTCCATCGAATTTCTTGATAATATCAATGAAGGCCCTCTCCCGGGAATCATTGTTGATGGAGTTTATCAAGGGGCGTTCCTGACATAGTTCCAGGCCAGCCTCCATCGCCTTGGGGTTGGGACTATCAATGGCCAGACGGACTTTACCTATCTCATCATGAATGAGACCAATAACCCATTTCATATCCTCGACCTCATTCTCCATGCTGGTGGCAGTATTAACATCGATAATATCCGCCCCGGCCTCTTTCTGCTCGCGGGCAAGCCGCCTGATAGTGGCTTCATCCTTAGACTCAAGCGCCGCCTTAACCGATTTCCGTGTCGAATTGATTAATTCTCCGACTACTATTATTTCGATCACCTCCTAATGGTATTTATCCGGTTTAACCGGACATACCCGATTTTGCCTTGAAACGATTCACCGAGTTTATCTCTATATCGAGCAGCTCGGCAATGCGGAATTTGGCCTCCATTCCCTTGGGCCTGTCCGGCATCTGCTGAATGAGCCCAAGTTTGAGGTCATCCCGTACCGCACCCATCACGATGGGGTCGGAAAGCTCCCTGATGGATACATTGAGTTTACCGGCCACGTACTCCTTGGCTTTCTGAACTCTCATGCCCTTGGCCATCTCCATTCGTGCCACCAGATCTCCGGCGGTACGCATTCCTCCCATCCCCGATGCCATAGCATGAGCTTCCAGCATACCATGGATATCTCCAATTCCTACCTACACACCGTCCAGCTGGCAGATCTCAACCGCCGCCTTGGATGCCCTGCTTACGGCATCAACCGGTGGTGTGTCACTCAATGGAATACCACCAACGCCCATACCCATATTGTTGTGAATTGGTATCTGTGAATCCTTGACACACTCCTTGGTATAGGTTATTACACGTGCGATATTCCAGGGGCAGGACCTTGAAGTAACGATATTGCATACCGGTCCAAATATATTTGCCCCAGCCTTCTCAGCCAGCTTGACCTGCTGGTGGGGCCATAGACCAGCCAGACGAACCCCGTCATATTTCAGTCCTCCGTGTATCCCCAGAACAAACTCCCCGGCCATACCGATATTAATTATTATGTTGGGGTACTTCTTCTTCAGCTGTTCGGTGGCCTGCAGGGTAGCCATAAAGTCGACATCACCGAAGGCGCCGGTGGTATCGAAGTTGATACAGTCAGCACCTGCTTCGTAGATACCACTGCCGATATAGACCATATCCCTTACGGCGTGCTCTACCATACCCTCAGCACTCTCCCGGGCCTCTTTGAGCATACCCTTGTTGAGAAGTTCCGTCGGGTTGGGGAAGGGTCCGTCCGGCTGGGTATAAAGTCCCAGGTTGGGCATAGCCCCGTACCAGAAGGGAGCTGCCGTGACCAGCAGGGTGCGCTCCACCAATATCCTCTCATCAGCAAGAATAGGCCTTAAAGGCTTATAGCTATAGTCAATATGGCCATACTCGATGATATCGGCACCCAGAGCCCGTTCGTATAGCTCCGAGGCTACCAGCCTGCCACAATCTATGCCCAGTCCGGCTCCACCCGAAACGCCGGCATTGATTTTCACGGTTCCTTCATCATGCGAAAGAACTACTTCTTTACCTGGCTCTACGCTAACAACCCTGTTAGGGCTGGTGTAGATATCAACAACGTGATCTATCTCATCATTACTAAGCTCGGGGACTTCTGCCCGGTCAGCGGCATCCTTGGTCCCCTCTACAACATCCTTTCTTACTTCTTCTTCGGACATCTCGATAACAGTGCCATCACCCAAACGCTGCATCGTTTTTGCCATCACCAATTACCTCCTTTATTCAAATATAACACCACCCAAACACTACAGGAAAAATGGAAATTTCAGAACATACCAACCTCCTTTTAGTATTCTCAAAGATAGCCCGACAGAACATCAGAATAGTACTAACCTGCTGATTCATTGCTTCCCACGGACTGTTGATAGAGATAAGAGGAAAAACGTCCGCCTTTAAAAACGGTTACGGAATACTTTTCAATCTTCCACTGTGGAACTCGACACTTATCACAGGTCTTGGCATACCACTTGTTGCGGAGCCAGCGTGCTGCATGACTGTTCTTTGAGTTGCGCACTATCATCTGTTTGTTACAGTGCGTGGTTATCAGGGCATAAGAGTCACCCCTCACTTCAAAGCTCTTGATACCGTGGAGAACACCCGTCCGTGAGGGCCAGAGCTTGATTTTATCAATCAGCTTGAAAAGAGGGATCCTCTTTGGATAGAATATCTTCTTTTGCACCTAACCGATCTTTTCCTTTCAATCCTGTCTACCGTTTTATGGCGGGGAGTCCGAGAGTTACACTCGGCTACACAAATTTAGAGTCTGTGCGATCTTTCCGATCAACCCCCCCTTCTCAGTCCACATCAATTAATGCAACTGGCACTGGTCAACATAGTAGCAACACCAATCTCCAGACTATCGTGAACCAGACGCTCTTTGACAATATCATAGGCCTCGTTATCAAGCATTAATGGAGTTGCCGGTGCCGCTATCAGGGTATCCGGTTTTATGTGCCACGGCTTGATATTATCCGCCGCAGGCGAAGCATCAAAAAAAAGCCTATACCGGTCCATGGCTTCACTGATATCGGTCTCCACGGATATTTCAGGATGTCCTCCCGCGAGATGCCGTATTCTCTTCAGATCAATATCATAGGTGCTCACCCTGGCTCCTTTTTCGGCAAGAGCCTGAACCGCGTTCCATCCCACTCTCCCAGCCCCACCAATCACCAGCACTTCCCGACTATTCAGCCCACCTGACATAGCGTCCAGAGCAGTTACATACCCCCTGGCTGTTGCCTCCACATTATACACGACTTTCCTTGCCGTCATTTCGAGAGCAATGAACTGGTTATCATCAGCCATAAAAACTATATCCGCTTCTCCCTCCACTCCTTCCGCAATCCCAGTTATATCGCTCCCCCCGGTACAAAACACATCCGCACCAAGGTGGCCTATTATGCCAGCAACGGCCTCAACGAAGCCACCAATTACACCCCTTCCTGTTGTTATCGGAACCACGGCAATCCTCCGGGAAGATACTCTATCAAGCACCTCTTCGATTGTCTTCCCAGTGGACAGGGCGGCAATCTCTTTCAGCGAATAGCCCGTTCTTTGCACCAGCTCAACATCATACCGGGATAGCCTTTCGCCAATATCAACTACATCTTCTCTCGTTAAACGTGCCACGCGACCTAACCCCTGGATAGAGGCACAGCGGCAATACCGGAGGCAGCGCACCTCTCCTCCGGACAAACAGCCCATTCACTATAACGCTCGAGATTTTTCATCACTCCATCGCGTTTGGCCCAAGCCTGCTCCTCGGTCGCCCCGGAATTAATCACCGTGGCCACGAAGGGCAAATCTTCCTGAACTAAGGCAGAAAGCCCAACATCGGCTCCAAAAAACCCCGGTGTCACCTCCAGTGGGCCGGCATCTGCCATAATATGCTCTCCCAGAACCTCCAGGCGAGCTCCGGAAACCATGACATGCTCATATACCACTTTTCTAGTATTCTTTATTTCCGGCACCGGTAATAACATACCGTCAACAAATATTTCTCCCAGCATTTTGAGCATATTGATACCGGTGGATTGGTAAACTGCAACCGGTGTCTGGCTGGGAAGCCTGGCATCTATCTCAAAAACTCTGAGGACATCCCGGTCAAGGACAAGCTCAACATCCATAATTCCCTTGAGCCTGATACCGCTGGCAAGCTCCAAGGCGAGGTCCCTGATACGCTTCTCAAGCAACCCGGAAATCCTGGCCGGAGCAATAACCCTCTTGCAATCATAGCTGTCATCCATCTCCAGCTCGGTAACCTGAAGCGCCGCATACCTGCCGGCCACTCCCAGCACCTCTATAGAGTAGGATATTCCATCCAGATATTCCTGCAGCACCCAGTCTCTTATTCCCATGCCCACACGCTCCCTGAAACAGCCAAACTCCTCTTCGTTATCAATCCGGATTACGCCCTGACTGCCGCTTGCACTGGAGGGTTTGGCGATTATAGGAAAACCGCAACCCGGCCAGCTACGTGGTTGGGGAATAGCAAGCTTTGTGAAAAGAAGGTTGGAACGCCTTTTGGAATGAGTAACCGAGTAGGCTGCAGCATCATAGGCAAGCGGGATATTCATCGCACCCGCACACTTTTCCAGCGTCCTCAGAGCGACATTATCCTCCAGCGCCGGTATGATAAGATCAATTCTCTCCTTATCCAGCAGCCGACATAACACAGGGGCTTCCTCCACAACATCAAGGCAGTAGAATGCCGGACATATACCCAACGCCGGTGGTGC
>JAWOBD010000005.1:0-3652 GCA_046498175.1 Dehalococcoidales bacterium
CTTGTGCCGGATGATACGGCAGAGTACGAGCAGACCATTGCCATCAACACCGACCAGCTTGAGCCTATGATATCGATTCCGCATTCGGTAGATAGTACGGCCAGAGCAAAGGATATGGAAGGAACTCCCATCCAGCAGGTTGTAATCGGTACCTGTACCAACGGACGTCTTGATGATATCGCTATAGCAGCCAGAATTTTAAAGGGCAAATACCGCAATCCCAGTACCAGACTGGTAATCGCCCCGGCTTCAAGAAGAATACTTCTTGAAGCCATCGAAGCAGGCCATATAAAGTCACTGCTCGACGCAGGAGCGGTAGTTCTCCCACCGGGCTGCGGGCCGTGTCTCGGGCTTCATCAAGGTGTCCTTGCCTCAGGAGAAAACTGCCTCTCAACCGCCAACCGGAATTTCAAGGGAAGGATGGGAAATCCCGAGGCCTTCATATATTTGGGCAGCCCGGCTACCGCTGCCGCTACAGCCCTGACGGGCAGGATCACAGACCCCAGAGATATTCTATCGGATGCGGAGGGGAGATAAATACTTTGCATAGAGGGCGCGTTTTTAAATTTGGATCCGGAATTTCGACCGACCAGATTATTCCGGGGCGTTACGCTTACCTGAGGAGCAATCTACCCGAACTGGTCAAGCACGCCATGGAGGATGCTGACCCCACATTCGTAGAAAGGGTGCACAAGGGAGATATTATTGTTGCAGGAAGCAATTTCGGGCTGGGTTCCAGCCGTGAGCACGCCCCCCTGGTTATAAAAATGGCCGGCATACAGGCAATACTGGCAAAATCCGTGGCAAGGATATTTTTTCGAAACTCAATCAACCTGGGGCTTCCCATACTACTATGTGATACCGATACGATAAACGATGGTGACGAACTGGAAATAAACTTCCGAAAGTCCACCGTATCTGATATAACCACCGGAATTCAGATAACCTTCAACCCCATACCCGACATAATGCTTCGAATTCTTGATGAGGGTGGGCTTCTACCCTACCTGAAAAAATATGGTGATTTTCGTCTGAATCCGGGTATTTAAATGGAAATGGAGCACATTTATGGCATATCATATTACCCTTATTCCGGGTGACGGCATAGGGCCAGAGATTACGGAAGCAACTGTAGATGTACTTGCAGCCACAGGGGTAAACTTTGAATGGGAGTCAGTACTTGTTGGGGCAGACGCGCAAGAAAAACTTGGCAATGTCCTGCCTGACTCAGTTTTTGCATCAATAAGAAAAAACCGCCTGGCCCTCAAAGGTCCAGTCACCACACCGGTCGGGTCCGGTTTTCGCAGCGTCAACGTTGCCCTTCGCAAGGGGCTGGAACTATACGCATGTTTGCGTCCCTGCAAATCCTACCAGGGTGCTCCTTCCAGATACCACGATATCGATTTAGTGATAGTTCGTGAGAATATGGAAGACCTCTACAGCGGTATAGAATTTGAGAAGGGCAGCCCTGAAGCCGAAACTTTGATCGAGCTCATCGCGGCAACAAAGGGGGAGGTGGTAAGACACGATGCTGGTTTCAGTATCAAGGTTATTTCCGAGATGAACAGCAGGAGAATTGTCCGCTTTGCCTTCGAATATGCTCGCTCGAACCATCGCAAAAAGGTAACTGCAGTTCATAAAGCCAACATTATGAAGTTTTCCGACGGGCTTTTTATCTCAACAGCTCGCGATGTTGCTGGAGAATACCCTGAAATAGAGTTTGATGAACGTATCGTAGACAATATGAATATGCAACTGGTACAGAAACCGAACGAGTTCGATGTCATAGTGGCCCCCAATCTTTATGGCGATTTGCTCTCTGACCTCTGTGCCGGCCTGGTGGGCGGGCTGGGACTGGCACCGGGAGCCAACATCGGTGACGATATCGCCATTTTCGAGCCAACTCACGGCAGTGCTCCCAAATATAAAGGCCTACACAAGGTAAACCCCATGTCAATGATGCTTTCCGGAGTGTTGATGCTGCGATACATCGGTGAAACGGAAGCGGCAAACAGGATGGAAAATGCCATAGCAGGGGTTATCGCAGAAGGCAAGGTCTTGACTTACGACCTCAAAAGGGGCAGTGAAGGCAAGGCCGCCAGCACAATGGAGGTAGCTCAAGCCGTTAAGGAGAAACTTACCTGACACTAAGATCACTTAGCGCTTAAGTCTATATCTTTTATATCATCCCGTCCCATATGCTATAATTAACCGTATAACCAGATTACGCATGGAAATACCGAATATTTATGCAGGCGAGTTGATCTATGGGAAAAATTTATCTTATTGACGTGACCAACCGTGACGGCGTGCAAACCGCGCGACTGGGATTATCCAAGCTCCAAAAAACTCTGATAAACATATACCTCAACAGAATGGGAGTATTCCAATCGGAGTTTGGCTTTCCCACTACCCGTCACGAATCGTTGTACCTGCAGGCAAACCTGGAACTTGCCGATATGGGAGTACTCGAACCAATTCGTCTGGAAGGCTGGGTAAGAGCTACGGTACAGGATGTGGAGACAGCTTTCAGGCTGATACCGGATATCAAACATCTCAACCTGTCTATAAGCACATCGGACCAGATGATACAGGGCAAGTTTCAGGGGAGAAAAAACAGGAACGATATCGTCAATATGATGAGCGATGCGGTCAGCACTGCCAAGAACCTCGGTGCGGAGAGTATCGGTGTTAACGCCGAGGATGGCTCGCGTACCGATATCGATTACCTAATTGAATTCGGTATGGCAGCCAAAGAGAACGGTGCAGACAGACTGAGATACTGCGATACCCTCGGTTACGATAACCCATTTACGGCTTACGAGATGACGAACAAGCTTGCCAGTTCTATCCAAATCCCTATTGAACTGCACTGCCATAACGACATCGGCATGGCGGTGGCAAATTCCATCGCCGGGGCCAAGGGGGCTATAGACGCTGGCCAGGACGCTTATATCAACACAACCATCAACGGCATCGGTGAGAGGGCGGGCAATGCTGATCTGGTAGCAGTAATACTGGCTATCAACAAGTCAAAAGACTTTTCGCAACAGTACCAGTTTGGCAATCAGGTTGACCTCTCCATGGCATGGAAAATGGCCAAATACGCCAGCTATGCCTTCGGCGTGCCGATACCGATAAATCAGCCGGGCGTCGGGGCCAATGCTTTTGCTCATGCCTCTGGCATCCACGCCGACGGCGTCTTGAAAGACCCCGATAACTACGAACTATACAGCTTCCAGGATCTGGGCAGGGGTGACCCCGAAGAGGTTGAAACAGGCAGAGAAATATGTACCGGGGAGTACAGCGGAATATCCGGCTTCAGACACGTAATGAACGAGATAATCGGCGAGTCTTCGGTATCCTTTACTAACAATGACAATGCCCAGGAAATCCTGGAATTGGTCAGATATGCCAATGTAGAAGCGCAGAAACCCCTGGTCGAGGACGAACTACGATTTATCCATGACCACCCCCAAATTGCGCGCAAGCTCCTCACACTCAAGCCGCTGGAATAACAGTTGCTTTAATGAGGACACAGCTTTCTTCTCCTACAATTTACAGGCATCCGAAATCAAGGTAAAAATGATGCCCTTATCCGTTGCATATGAAATCGGATAAGGGCATCTAATGTTTCTACCCATTCTCGTGC
>JAWOBD010000046.1:0-4910 GCA_046498175.1 Dehalococcoidales bacterium
GTTGAAAGTGAGCTTGAGGGCCGGCATATCGAAGTCGTCAGCACCGTTTGCCCCTTTGTACAGCGAGCCCAGATGGCCGCAAAACGGCTGGCAAATGCCGGGTTTTATGTAGTGGTATATGGTGATGCCAATCACCCCGAGGTACAGGGTGTTATTGGCTGGGCGGAGGGCAGAGGCATAGCTACCCTGGACGAAAGTAAGGTCTGCCGGGCTATAACCCCACCATACCGAATTGGCATATTGTCCCAGACAACGCAGATACCAGCCCATTTTACCGACTTTGTCAAAAAGGTTGTCGAACTTGCCCTTACCAAGGATAGCGAGATTCGCGTCATTGATACCATCTGCCACGAGATAAGGAGGCGCCAAGCCTCTGCCTTCGAGCTGGCCGGTAGAGTGGATTCGATGCTTGTTGTCGGGGGGCGTAACAGTGCCAATACCAGCCGGCTGGCCCGGCTATGTTCCAGAGTAACCCGGGTCCGTTTAATCGAAACGGCAGAAGAGATTGACCTATCCTGGTTTGAAAACGGCCATCACGTCGGCATAACTGCCGGTACATCTACATCGGAAGATACCATAAGGAATGTCATAACAAGATTGAAAACCCTATCCTGACAAGAAATATTACGCGCTTTTATCACTTTCGCTTTCGTGGTAACCCTGCTTCCATCCCGAGACAAACAGGCGCGTAGCCCGCTCGGCAACGTCAGAAATGAGTCTTTCCGCCATTTGAACACATCTTCCATAGCTTATTGGGCCGGGTGCGATGCTGAAAATAGCGTCGATTCCCTCCTGATATACCGCCGGGTAACCGCTACCTATTTCACCCACAATTGCAATCGCGGGCAGGCCGAATTGCCCGGCCTTTCTGGCTACCCCCACCGCTGTCTTTCCATAGCTGGTTTGGGCATCGATTCTGCCCTCTCCGGTAAAAACCAGGCTGGCTCCTTCCATCTTCCCGGCAAGATCGGTTGCCTCAATTACGATATCAATGCCCGGCACCATTCTGGCGTTGATAAATGCCATCATACCTGCTCCCAGGCCGCCCGCTGCACCGGCCCCCGGTTTATTTTTGACATCTATACCAAGCTTCCCTTTGATAACCGCAGCGTAGTGTTCCAGCGCTCTATCGAGTTCCGCCGTCATCTCCGGTGTTGCTCCTTTTTGTGGTCCGTAAGTAAATGAGGCACCATCAGGACCGCACAGAGGGTTGGTCACATCACTGGCCAGGATAATATCGCACTCAGCAAGGCGCGGGTCCATACCGGCAGTATCTATTTTCTCAAGCTCAATAAGAGCAGCGCCTCCAGGGGCAAGGCTTTCACCGCGCTTATCGATGAGGTTGATACCGAGGGCCTGTGCCATCCCGGCTCCGCCGTCATTGGTAGCGCTACCGCCTACGCCGATAATAAATTTCCGGCAACCGTTATCCAGGGCATCAATGATCAGTTCACCGGTACCGTAAGTACTGGTAATCAGGGGATCGCGCCTTCCTTCCGGAACCAGCTCGAGACCGGAAGCCGAGGCCATTTCAATAACAGCAGTAATGCCGTCGCTGAGCAGAGCCCACCCGGCCGTGATACGACTTCCTGTAGGGTCGGTCACATCTACTGATACGATTTCACCACCGACAGCGTTTACTATGGCCTGTATTGTACCCTCACCACCATCGGCCATGGGGACAATAATGTTCTCGGCATCCGGTATTGCCTTCTCAACACCCCGGCCAATTGCCCTCGCCACCTGAAGAGCAGACAGGCTTCCTTTGAATCCCTGTGGCGCTATGACGACCTTCACGATATGGATACTCCTGAGGATAGCATCCCGTTTGAATGCTGTGCCAGCCCGACAGGTCCATTATATTTCATTTCCCCAAGCGGTGAAAAACAATCCCCATTTTTGAAATGGATTACATACTGTCCGGTTGCTTTGACACATAAGGCAATATTACCTATAATTGGGATTATTATGTTTACAGAGAGAGATTTTGTCGGATAAGAGCAAGCCGAAGGGGATTAATCAGGAAAAGGGTTTGGATGCCGGAGATATTGAGCGTCAGCTCGATATGATAGATCAGCGTCTGGACAATATCGATTCGGTGGTCAGCGCCGTCGTCGAGCGGGTAATGAATCAACCACTGGTTATCAATGTAACCTGTCCTCACTGTGGAAACAATATTGAGATTGCCGTTATGGGCAATATAAAGCCATCCGCATAACAGAGTCCAGACACGTTTTCTATGATATCTTCGTAAATCTTTCCATAATTTATCCTCAAGTATAATGGTGACATACCTTCCCTTATTCCCCGGCAGAACCAATCCCAAAATATGATTCTTTAAAAGCAAAAAGATTTGACTTTTGCACCAGCAGCGTATATGCTGTTAAACTGATTAATAGGTACTATATTTACAAAGGAGTGTCAAGTTGAAAATATTGCTAGTTTATCCACAGTATCCAGACACATTCTGGAGCTTCAAGCATGCATTGAAATTCAGCCACAGCAAGGCATTGAATACCCCGCTGGGTCCGCTGACGGTAGCCGCGATGTTACCTGAGGACTGGGAGAAGAAGTTCGTCGACATGAACGTAAGCAGGCTCAAGGATAAGGATATCAGCCAGGCTGACTATGTCTTTATCAGTGCCATGGTGGTACAGCAACAATCCGCACGGGAGGTTGTTGACCGCTGCAAGAAGCTGGGCACCAAGGTCGTCGCCGGCGGTCCCTTCTATACTACCGGGTATGGTGTGTTCGATTTTGACGGGATCGACCACCTTATACTGAACGAAGCGGAGGTAACACTGTCTCTTTTCCTGAAAGACCTGGAGAATGGCTGCCCCAAGCAAATCTACAAAACAGAGCAGAGGGCCGATATAGGCAATTCGCCCACCCCCCTGTTCTCACTGGCCAACCTGAAGAAATACGCCCAGGTTACTGTCCAATATTCAAGGGGTTGCCCCTACGACTGTGAGTTCTGCGATATCATCGTTATGGACGGGCATAAACCCCGCACCAAGAGCAAGGAACAGATGCTCCGGGAACTGGAAGCGATATATGCTCAGGGTTACCGTGGCAGCATATTCGTTGTCGATGACAATTTTATCGGCAACAAGAGAAAGCTTAAATCAGAAATTATGCCCGCCATAATTGAATGGCAGAAGGAAAAGGGTTATCCCTTCCGTTTCCTTACCGAAGCATCGGTTAATCTTGCCGATGACAATGAACTTATGCAATTAATGTCCGACAGTGGTTTCACCCGTGTCTTTGTCGGCATCGAAAGCCCGAACGAAGAAAGTCTGACCGAGTGCCACAAATTTACCAACAAGAACCGTGACCTGATAGCCTCGGTCAAGAAGCTGCAGAACTACGGCTTTGAGGTCATGGGGGGCTTTATCGTCGGTTTCGATAGCGACCCGATTTCGATCTTCAAGAGCCAGATCAATTTCATTCAGAACAGCGGCATCGTCACTGCTATGGTAGGCCTGCTCAATGCCCCTCCCAAGACCAAGCTGTGGCACCGGCTGACCAGAGAAAACCGTGTACTGCCGGAGGGAAACGGTGACAATACCGATGGCACCACGAACTTCATACCCAAAATGCGATATGATGTCCTCATGAATGGCTACAAACAAATCCTGCAGACAATATATGCACCCAAGGAGTACTACGAAAGGATAAGGACATTCCTCAAGGAATACCATCCCAACAGTGAACTTGGTTCCCGGTCCAGGCTAAAAGCCCACCACATCGTAAGCCTGATCAAGTCCAGTCTGTTCCTTGGTATCAGGGATAGAGCCAGGGTAGAATACTGGAAGCTTATATTCTCCACACTGATCAGGTATCCCAGGCTTCTCGGTTTATCGGTAACACTGGCCGCACAGGGATTTCACTTTCGCAAGGTATACGAGAAGATAAAAAACATACCGGTTGATGACATCCTGTTAGCCAAACAAATGGAGTTGATGGACGGCAGGTCGCTTTAATCGGTCACACGCCGGGTATTCCTGACCACATGCTGTATCCGAAGCTGTAAGCATACCCCAACGGGTTGCTGCCTGGCGTGTTCATATGCTACTTGGTGGAGAGAGCACTGACCGAGCCTAGGACTCCATTCACAAATTTGGGAGAACTTTCGCTGCCAAATTTTTTAGCCAGCTCAACAGCCTCGTTGACAGCTACCTTGAGCGGTATCTCTTCATCGAATAGGATCTCGAATATGGCTATCCTGAGAATGTTTCTATCAACGGCCGGAATCTGTTCTATCGGCCACGCGGGAGCGAAACGCGCGATATTCTGGTCAATATACTCACTGTTGGCGGCAACACCCCTTACCAGATACCGGGCGAATTCGGCATTGGCCTGATTGAGAAACGCGCTGTTAAGAATATTGGTGATGGCCTGTTCCAGTTCGTGGCCGGAGGAATCTGCTTCATAGAGCGACTGTAAAGCGAGCATCCGCGCTTTTCGACGTTCCTGCATAATAAGCACCCCCGGCATTACCATGATTCTGGCAATTAAGTGGCACCTGCACCGATTAACAACAAAACCAGAGTCGATTTCACCGGCTGGTATATTTGTTCACGGACTCGCTGTCACTGATATTTATGGTACTGACATCGCTGTTGATTCTCTTTATTAAACCGCTGAGCACTTCTCCGGGGCCGATCTCGATAAAGGTTGAAATACCGCTGGCTATCATATACTCGACGGAGCTTTGCCACTTGACACCGTTACACAACTGATCGAGCAACTCTGTCTTAACCTGCTCGGCAGTCGTCATTGGCATAGCCGTGGTGTTGGCCACGACAGGAATAACCGGGTCCTGGAAAGATATCCCGGACAATATTTCCGACATCCCATCCCTGGCATGCTGCATAAGAGGAGTATGAAAGGCGCCGCTTACCGCCAGA
>JAWOBD010000015.1:0-4468 GCA_046498175.1 Dehalococcoidales bacterium
GCCTCTTCAATACAGCACTGGCAACAGTGGATAAAATTATGAACATCGATTGAAGTCTGCAAACCAACGATATCGGCAGCACATAAGCCCCTCAATACCGCCTGTCTCATATAGGCCGGCAATAATCTCCAGTAGCAGGCCGCCGGCCAGGGGATATGCGTAAAGTGTCCTATTATCAGTTCGGGAATCTGGTGACGCAGGTAGGTAGCGGCCAGATAGAGGTGGTAGTCATTAAGTATCACTATCGGTTTCGACACGCTTTTGAGCGCTTCGTCGGCGATTGCCCGGGCAAAGGCCTGATTTACTTCAACATAACCCCTCTCCCAGGCATCATGAACAGTGATATCGATATTGGGCGTAGTAGGCGAATTCCACATATAGTGCTGGAGAAACCAGAGCAGGGGATTGCAAATAACGCTGTAGTATTTATGGTATGTATCCCGGCTGGAAAATACAAAGCGCAGGTATATGCTATAATCACGTATCTTTACCCTGAAACGCTTGCCCTGTGCCTGCTGTGCCACCTCCCTGTCCCCTCTGCCCATAGCGCTGGCAACCCAGTTCAGCTCAATATGCCTTCCCAGTCCGCTAAGTGCAGTGACAAGCCCCCCACTACCACGCCTGGAGCGAATCTGCCCGTCCTCTGTAAAGTAGTACTCGACAGGCCCACGGTTACTGGCCAGTATGACCTGTCGACCGGACAGGTGCCGCTGGCAAAAATCCTCGAGCCGGGTATCGTTACCCCCCTGGCTCATATCCAACCTGCCTCCTCCTTTCTGCTATGGACCAATAATTCAGAGGCAATTAGTCGGTATCCTGATGATACCAGCCAAAATGTAGCACCGGCGTAGTAAACATGTCAATGCAGTTTCTTGACAGACAATAGAGCAGAGCCTATAATACAAGCTAATATGCGCATATAGATTATTAATGAATAATTTGGCAAGCGCAATGAAGGCGCTATCCGACGAAACCGGTATAAGGATAATAAACATACTCGTGGAAAGAGAGTGTTGCGTCTGTGAGGTGATGCAGGCACTCAATATATCCTAGACAAGGGGGGTATCACGTAATCTCGGCATTCTGTACGAAGCCGGCTTTCTCAAGCAAAGAAAAGAGGGGTTGTAGGCCCTTTATTCAATAAACCGCCGGGATATACCGGATTACCTGCCCTAGTTTGTGGAAGCGTCGAAAAGAGCCCTTTGCAATATATAGAGTGGGAGTCGCAAATATCAAGCGCCTGAAGAAGGCAAAGCGCTTTGGCCCCGACCACGCTGCGAAAAGGCAGGCCTGAGTATTATTTTTATCAATAATTATGCACTGTGGAATTCGATGCCCTATCCGAAGAGGTAGACAGGTACAGCATGATGTCTCCCCCTACCGTTGTCATCAACGACAGGGTTACATCCGTCGGCAGGCTAATTTCGGAGGAAGAACTGGAGAAATCCATCAAAGAGGTAACGGGCGGTTACGAAGCATGAACGGTTACCGGTAATTATTTGCTAACCGGTGACCGCTATGTTAACATCAATAATAATTAGTGTTATGATAATATTACTCCAATAACGCCGGCATCCAGACATATGGTTACCAACAATTGATGACATTATCGGTTGAACCCGTATGTAAGAAAGGTGTCAATGGACAAAATATTTCCCAAATTAATAACGATATGGTTGGTTCCTGCCCTGGTATTACCACTGCTGGCAATACAACTGACGGCAAAGCCGGTTGAAGCCGGCTGAGGCGGTGGAGGAAGTGGGTCGTCGGGTTCGACGACCGTGCGTACAGTGATTCTGGAGATAGATGTCGCTCCAGAAGGCGCCGGTACTGTTGTGGTAAACGGAGACGGGGACAGCCCGTGTTCCTATCCTGCTGTGGTCGAAGTTGAGACCGGTGATGAAGTCGCTCTTGAGGCAGTACCAGAATCGGGCTACCACTTCATCAACTGGAGCGGGGAACCGGTTTGGGATGGTGAATCAACCAGCAGCGAGAACCCCACCGCGATACGTGTTACCAACGCAATGGATATTACGGCCAACTTCAGCAAGGAATCCATTGTGTACACCTCCGGGGACAACGCAATCAGTATCACCATTCCCGACGGTACCACCGCATTGAATGGCGGTGGGGCGACCCTGGACAGCATTGAATTCCTGGTCACGGAAAATACAACCGGGCCTCCTCGCGGTTTCAGCAACGTTGGCCCGGCATACGAGCTTGGACCTGATGGCGCCACCTTTGAACCGCCGGTTACGCTGAGCTGGCACTATGACCCCGCTGACATCCCCCAAGATGCCAGCGAAGAGGACATCCTCATCAGCTACTACGACGAGGATAACCTCGAATGGAAAGAACTGGAATCAACGGTAGCGCCGGAAAGCGATGCAGTTACAGCACCGATCAGCCACCTTTCCACTTTCACCATAATGGTTCCGGTGCCGGCCCTGCCCGCCGAATTTACACTAAGCTCGCTTAGCATATCTCCCCCCGAAGTAAATACCGGAGAACCCGTGACAGTAGGCTTTACGGTAACCAACACCGGAGACGAATCAGGCAGCCACAGCTTAACGCTCCGGCTGGATGGCGAGGTGGTGGAAACGATGACGGTAGAAATGGATGGTGGTTACAGTGAAGAAGCCAGCTTTACCATCTCCGCCGGCGGTACGGGCACTCACATGGTAGATGTCAACGGGCTTTCCGAAGCCTTTTCCGTGAGCGAGAACGCTTTACCACCTCAGGGAACACCGCCTATACCGGGTGAAGGTAGCCGCTGGCTTACCATCGCAGTCATCGCCGCGATGGGGTCGGCAATTGCCGCTCCCCTCGGGTATACCTGGTGGCGTAAGAACCGGTATTGAAACGTTACACACCACCGGCCGCTCCACCGTTTATCAACCCTTGACCACACCCATCGGGACCATCCTGGCCACTTTACCTGATATTCCGGCCCTATCGGTGATGTCGATAACCTCGCTGACATCCTTATAGGCTGCGGAAGCCTCCTCGGCCAGTGAGGACATGCTGCCTGCTCTCACTATTATCCCCCGCTCCTCAAGCTCCCTGGCTATGACACTGCCCCGGATGCTCCGTTTGGCCGCAGAGCGGCTCTTTACCCTGCCCGCTCCGTGGCAGGTAGAACCAAATGTCTCCCGCATTGCCCTTTCCGTGCCAACGGCAATATAGGAACAACGCCCCATATCGCCGGGAATAAGTACCGGCTGGCCGACATCACAGTATACGCCTGGTATCTCCGGTCTTCCCGCCGCGAAGGCCCTGGTTGCTCCCTTGCGGTGAACACAGAGTTGCTCTTTTTTGCCGGCAACTTCGTGGCTTTCCAGCTTGGCAATATTATGACAGACATCATAAATCTGCTTCATACCGATATCCCTTTCAGTTTTACCAAAGACAGCCCTGAAGGTCTCCCTTACCCAGTGAGCAATGCACTGGCGGTTGGTCCAGGCATAGTTGGCCGCACAGGCCATAGCTGCCAGGTAATCCTGTCCCTCGCTGGATTTTACCGGCGCGCAGGCAAGCTGCCGGTCGGGTAGGTTGATACCGTATCGTTTTACCACCTGCCCCATAATTCTGACATAGTCCCCGCAAACCTCGTGACCGAAACCGCGGGAACCGGTGTGAATCATAACCAGCACCTGTCCGACATCGGATATCCCCATAGCCTGCGCCAAATTCCGATCATATACCTCCTCTACGACCTGAACCTCCAGGAAGTGGTTCCCCGAGCCCAGCGTTCCCAGCTGCGGTATCCCCCTCCTTTTTGCCTTAAGGCTCACCCTATCCGGGTTGGCCCCATGCATGCAGCCCGATTCCTCGGTAAGTTCGATATCTTCGTAATCGCCGTATCCATGGTCCACCGCCCAGCGGCTGCCCTCTATCAATACCCGATCCAGCTCCTTTTCACTGACCCGGATCCTACCTTCCGAGCCCAACCCGGAGGGAACGCCCTCAAAAAGCCCGGCAACCAGCCGCTCAATCCTGGGCCGGACCTCATCCTCGGTAAGGCTGGTTCGTAAGAGCCGCACTCCGCAATTTATGTCGAAGCCCACCCCACCGGGCGATATTACCCCGTCACTGACCCTGGTAGCAGCAACACCTCCGATAGGAAACCCATACCCCCAGTGTATATCCGGCATGGCCAGCGAATATCCGCTGATACCGGGCAGGAAAGCCACGTTGGCCACCTGCTCGAAGGCCTGCTCCCGCCATATATGCTCAAGCATATTTTCACTGGCATAGATCAAACCCGGTACCAGCATACCCGGTTTATAATCCCGGGGAATTTCCCAGCGACAATCATCTATCCTTTTTACCCTTTTCCTCCATTCAAGTGCCAACGACCCTCACCTCCCCTAAATATCGAATATTACCTTTACGCGGCATATCTCGCCCTTTTCTATCTCGAGCATATGGTAGGTCGCTGCCTTGACCCCCATCTTCAGAGGATGCC
>JAWOBD010000020.1:0-2576 GCA_046498175.1 Dehalococcoidales bacterium
AATCGCAGATGGAGAAATGAAAGAGATCACCATCAACGGCCTTGAGCTGATGCTGGCCAGGGTGGGGAGTAATTACTACGTCACCGGCAACCGCTGCACTCACCTGGGAGGCAAACTATCTCAGGGAACACTGGAGGGCAACGTGGTTACCTGTCCACTTCACGGTTCCCAATTCGATATCAGGGACGGCAGAGTTGTGCGTTGGATACACGAACCGCCCGGCACACCCAGGTTTACCGGCAAGCTTCAGGGAAGCCCAAAAGCAATCCCGAACTACAGAGTTACCATCAAAGATAACGAAATCACCGTTCATCTCTAAAAAGGCGCTCTTACAGCAATAACAAGGCTGCCAACCAGCCATTTCTTTACTTGCGCACCGATATCTACTACCATATAGCATATATATTCTTCCATACCATAATTTACCGGCATTTCTCCTTCCAGCTATGGAGGAAAGGTTAATAGATGCTCCCCCTCAAAATCGCAACCAAATTTTTAAAATCCGGCAGAGGCCAAACCCTGTTAATCGTTTTTGGTATAGCAATCGCCGTATCGGTACAGGTATTCGTTGGGTTGCTGATCATCGGCCTGCAGATCAGCCTGGTAGATAGCACCATCGGCAACCAACCCCAGATAACTATTCGCCCTTCCGATGAGGCCACTACCATCAAGAATGCCGGTAACATTATTTACCAGCTTGACGGCATCGACGGGCTGGAAGAAGTGGCCATTACCGCAACCGGTAATGCCCTGGTTCCCGATGATAACAATACGCTGCCGGTAATTATCAAGGGATTCGACTTCCCCAGTGCCGACCGTATCTACGGTATTTCCGAATCCATATACCGGGGTAATCCTGCACAATCAAGAAAGCAGGTCATGATCGGCAGGGATCTGAAAGAAGAGCTTGACGTAGATATGGGGGACAAGCTGCCCGTTACAATGCCAGACGGCACCGTTTACATCATGGAGATATCGGGTTTTTACGACCTTGGGGTTGAGAGCATCAACAAAGCCTGGATCATCGCCGACCTGGTTACAGCACAGCGCCTCCTGGGCTACCGTAACAGGCCCTCCGAAATAGTAATGACTGTAAAAGAGAACCGGCTCTTCGATGCCGATAAAATTGCCCGCCGGATTGAAGAATTAATCGATATTGAAGATGTGGAGATAAGTAACTGGAAGGATCAGAACGAAGAACTACTCAGCGGGCTGGAGGGACAAACCATATCCAGCAGCGTTATCCAAGCTGTAGTACTGGCTTCCGTAGTGGTAGCCATCTCCAGCGTCCTGTCAATCACGGTGCTACAGAAATCACGGCAGCTGGGCATTTTAAAGGCCATGGGAATACTCGACCGTGACGCGAGCCTTATTTTCGTGTTCCAGGGGCTACTGATAGGTCTTATTGGCTCGGTAATCGGCATCGCACTGGGCCTAGGATTACTTTACGTCTTCAACCTTTTCACGGCAGGTCCTGAAGGCGCCTTAATAGACCTGTATATTGACTATAATTTCATCCTCCGTTCGTGGCTGATAGCGGTCATATCATCTACCATGGCGGGTTTAATACCGGCCCGGCGCTCTCTGAAACTGAACCCCGTTGAGGTAATAAGAGAAGGATAAAATGATTACCATAGCACTGGAGGAAGTCAACAAAATATATCCGGGGGTAACGGAAAACCAGGTGCTGTTCGACATCAACCTGAGCTTCGAATCGAACTCCTGTATTGCGATAGTTGGTGAATCGGGGAGCGGCAAGAGCACCCTGATGAACATTATGGGAATCCTGGATACACCAACCAGTGGGGAGATAATCATAGACGACATGCCGGTATCCAGCATGAACAAAAAACAGCTTGCCGGCCTTAGAAACAGCGCTATCGGTTTCGTATTCCAGTTTCACTACCTTCTGCCGGAGTTTACCGTAAAAGAAAACGTCTTGATGCCGCACCTGATTCGGGAAAGCAGAGCGTCCAAACAGGCTGAAGAAAGGGCCAGGAGCCTGCTCGACATGGTAGGGATTCTCAGGCTGGAAAACAAGATGCCCCAACAGATATCGGGCGGAGAACAGCAGAGGACCGCCATCGCCCGGGCACTGATGAACAACCCCCGGATTATACTTGCCGATGAGCCCACAGGCAACCTGGACTCGGTCACCACCCAGAAGGTCTGTGGAATTTTTCGGGATATAAAGGAGCGATTCCACACTACATTTATCGTGGTTACTCATGACAGGTCGGTGGCATCACATACAGATCGTATCGTAGAGGTCAAAGACGGCAGGGTAATAAGTGATAAATCCAACGACACAGGCTCGGGGCTTTCGGGACAAGCCAGTCATAAATAATCTATTACCATTCACCACTGAAGTCTTTTGTAGCAGGCCGCACGGGCCATACCGGTTACCCTCAGCCCCCCTCCACCTCTATTTCCAAAGACTCCTCCGCTTCTCCACCCCTGGCATCACCAACCTTGACGGTTATGTTATAGATGCCCAGCTCATCGGGCGCCACCCATGAAATATAAGGCCCTTCCCCCTCTACTTCGCCACCTGTCGCTGTCCACTGATAAACCAG